>JAUVZS010000078.1:0-6093 GCA_030602435.1 Clostridia bacterium | reverse complement strand
TTCGTGAACCTAGGTTTGGCAAGCTGTGTCTTTAAGTTTAACAAGTGGAAGAAGTTTGTTGAAGTAGTTAGCCAGGCTAATGGAGAGTTTAAGAAAGGAGTAAGAGGCCGATGATTATCATCGAAAAAGCTACAGGGGATGACTTTGAGCATGTTTGCGCCCTTGATAGGATGGTTTTGGGTGATTCTAGCAGACAAAATTTCCTTGCCAATGCAATCAAGGCTGCTCAATGCTTGATTGCCAGGATCGAAAATGTTCGGGTTGGTTTCGCAGTGTTGGAACAATCATTCTATGGACAGAGCTTTATCTCGCTCCTGATTGTACACCGCGATTATCGGAGGCGAGGTGTTGCAACGGCTCTTATCCGTCATATCGAATCGATCTGTCCGACGGAAAAGCTCTTCACATCCACGAATGAGTCGAACGTCATTATGCAGCGGGTATGTGAGGCTCTTGGCTTTGTGAAAAGTGGGTATATTGAAAATCTAGATGAAGGCGATCCTGAGATCATCTACTTCAAGCGACTGAAGAGAGACGGTGTATAACATGTTTGCAATTTGCTATGCTTGCCCAAATCAACTCATTGTGTTCGGTGACTTCAGATACATATAAACCATCGTCCGAAATCGCGCTTTTAATAAAATCTGTAAAAAAACGGAGAAATACAAATGTCTATGAAGAACAATATCAAAGAAATACTGAATTCTTTTAAACGGACTACTGATGAGGTATTTACTCTGGAACAACTCAAAACCCGATTAAATGATCCCAGGCCAATGATAATTAAATATGGTGTCGATGTTACAGCGCCACAATTACATATTGGACATGCAGTAAACCTGTGGATGATGCGCAAGTTGCAGGAATATGGTCACAAGGTAATTTTCCTGATTGGCGATTTTACCACGCGAATCGGTGATCCTACAGGTGAATCACAACTGAGACCTTTAGTTAAACAAGAAGAAATTGAAAAGAACGCCAAGGAGTTTATCAAACAGGTTTCCATGGTTCTACTTACCGATCCTGCAGTATTTGAGGTCCGAAGAAATTCGGAATGGATGGATTCAATGCCAACTGGAAAATTTGTATCCCTTTTATCAATGATTACTCATTCCAGATTAATTTCAAGAGACATGTTTCAGAGAAGAATTCAAGCAGGTTCTGAGATATATATGCACGAAATGATTTATCCTATTATTCAGGGATACGATTCTGTTGCCCTCAAATCTGACATAACAATCATAGGAACAGATCAGCTTTTCAATGAAATGATGGGAAGATTTTATCAAGAAAAGTTTGGCCAATCTCCCCAGATTATCATTACTACCAAAATTACGCCAGGCATTGATGGAAAAGAAAAACAGAGAAAGAGTCTTGATAATTACATTGGATTGGGACATTCTCCTCGTGATAAATTCGGCCGGGCAATGAGGATTCCTGATAGACTTCTTATGGAGTATTTTGAAGTTTATACTGACCTTGATGAGGCACAGATCAAAGAAATAGGTGAGAGTATCTCAACTAATCCAATGGAATGTAAGTACCGTTTAGCAGAAGCGATAGTTAAAAGATACCATAGTAAAAAGATAGCCCAGGAGGAACGCAACTGGTTTGTAAGAACTTTTTCTCAGAAGGAGACCCCGAAGGACATACCTACTGTCAGTATAAAGAATAGCAATTGTACGGTTTTTGAACTTGTCAGGCAATGCTATGACCCTTTTAAGAAATCAAATTCGGAATTACGTCGGTTAATTCAGCAAGGTGCGGTAAGTATTGATGGAGATAAGAAATGTGACCCAAACACTGATGTGTCAATTAGAAATCAAGCAATATTAAAGGTTGGTAAAAGGACGTGGTTTCGAGTTGTTTTGCAAACGAAGGAATAAGTATAAACAGGGGGTGTAAAAATAAAACTGTGAGGAGGTAGGTAGAGTATACTAATGCATATATCTTTTTAGTATACCGTAGCAAATTGAGCAGACTCCAGGAGATTGAAATGATAAGAGATTTAATAGTAAAGAACAGGAGTTATCGGCGATTTTATGAGGAAGTTCCCATAGAACTTAAAACATTGAGAGAACTTGTTGACCTGGCCAGACTCTCTGCCTCAGCAGGCAATTTGCAGCCCCTAAAGTATATCCTTTCCTCTGACCCTCAAAAGAATGCTTTGATATTTCCACACCTTGCTTGGGCCGGTTATCTCAAAGACTGGTCTGGTCCGTGTGAAGGGGAAAGGCCATCTGCGTATATTATCATACTTGGAGACACAAAGATAAGTCAGTCTTTTGGCTGCGACCATGGAATAGCGGCTCAAAGCATTCTTCTGGGTGCAGCAGAGAAAGGGTTAGGTGGCTGTATTATTGGTTCAGTAAAGAGGCAGAAACTGCGCAAGGCTCTAGATATACCATCCTGCTACGAGATACTTCTTGTCCTGGCTCTGGGCAGGCCCAGGGAGAAAGTAGTAATCGAGACAGTTGGACCTAATGGAGACATCAAGTACTGGCGCGATAGTGAAGGCCTGCACCACGTACCAAAGCGGGCCTTGGATGAGCTCATCATTGGCTAGATATATACCGAGTTCATCTGGGAGCATATTTAAGGTAGTTAATTAGCCAAGGTAAATTGTCTACAAAAGAAATATTGAGAGTTAAGGGAGACATTAAAGCCACTTATGCAAAACTTAGTAAAATTTATGCTATTTTAGAGGAAAAATTTGAGAAAAAACTCAGAGAAAAAGGACTAGAGCTTCTGGATGTTCAAAAAGGCGAGGTAGTTTTGGAAATTGGTTTTGGAACAGGCTGCTCTTTAGTTGAGATAGCAAAGTCTGTTGGAGAGACAGGAAAAGCTTATGGTATCGACCTGACTCCAGAAATGGTTAAATTATCCAAAGAAAGATTAGAAAAAGAAGGACTTGAAGAAAGAGCAGAGTTACAGGAAGGTAATGCAAGAAAAATGTCATATAGAGATAATATGTTTGATGCTGTTTATATGGCTAGTACTCTTGAATTGTTTGATACGCCAGATATAGCAAAAGTTTTAAGAGAAATTAAAAGAGTATTAAAACCAACTGGAAGATTAGGAGTAGTAAGCATAGCAAAAGAAGGTCATGAAGATTCAAAGATTCTAAAATTCTATGAATGGCTGCACCAAAAAATCCCTAAATATGCAAGTTGTAGGCCAATTTATGTTGAAGATTCTATAAAAGATACTGGATATAAGATAATAAAAACAGAGGAGATGATGATAGCTAAATTATTTCCTATGAAAATTGTGATGGCAAAACTATTTTGGAAGGAAAAATGAAATATACTGAAGGAAAGGTTGGCAGAATATTTGTTATAAGATTGGAAGATGGAGATAAGCTGCTCCATGCAATTGAGGCCTTTGCTCAGGAAAACAATGTAGCCCGTGGTATGTGTATTCTTGTAGGAGGAATCAGTGTCGGGGGGAATATTGTTGTCGGACCCGAAGACAGTAAGTCAATGCCAGTAGTTCCTATGATTTTTGGCCTCAAGGGAGTTCATGAAATCTGTGCCGTGGGGACTATCTTTCCTGACAGCGATGGAAAACCTAGACTTCACATGCACGCTGCACTTGGACGAGAAGGAAAGACCAGGTCAGGATGCATTCGGCCAGGTATCGAAGTATGGAAAGTTGGAGAAGTTATACTTCTTGAGATTACAGGGAGCACGGCACATCGTCGAAAGGACGCGAGGGTAGGATTTAATATGCTGGAGCTGTAAGGTGTAAGGTGCTATTCTAAATAAGAAAGGAAAAAAGATGAAGTCGATAGTTTTGACAGGAAGAGGCGGAGCAGGAAAGACCAGTTTTATTGCTTTGCTGACAAAATACTTGGGAAAGGGAAAGTCTTTACTTCTTGTTGATATAGACCCGGATGAAAATTTAGCTGAAATGGTAGGTGTGGATTTGGAGAAGGAAGGGGTAAAAACGATATCAAATATACTCTTTGATATTCAGAAGGGAAAAGTTGATGAGGAGCTAAAATCTTTGCCTCGACCGAGTCAAATCGAATATATGTTTCATATTTGTTTATATGAGGGAGCTGGTTTTGACCTATTTTCTCTGGGAACAAAATGGACAGAAGGATGTTATTGTCAGCCAAACAATATCTTAAAGTCAATTATTCCTAAATTATCAAAAAACTACGATTATACCCTCATTGATTCTCCAGCAGGATTGGAACACCTGAACAGAAAGGTAATGTCCGAGGTGGATGACATATTTGCTATGATTGATCCATCAAAGAAATCTTTCCATAATGTGAAAAGAGCACTTGAAATCACTAAGGAAGTTGGAATTAGGTTTAAGAATTTTTATCTTGTCTCCAATTACAGGTTCCCTAAAGATCTAGAGGGATCTATTGGGAAGAGGATGGGACTGAAATATTTGGGAAGGATAGATTATGATAAAAATGTTGAGGAATGTACTTTGCAAGGAAAATCCTTACTCGATATACCTGAAGATTCTCCAGCATTCCTCTCTATTAAAAAGATTATGGAGAAGGTGAGCTAGTTTGGGATTAAAAAGAGGTTAAAAAGCTAGAAAGGGAATTTAATTAAATGATTACTTTAAAATCTGAACGGGAATTAGACTACCTGCGAGCAGCAAGCCGGCTTGTAGCAGAGGTCTTAGAAGAACTACGAAAAATCATTATTAGCGCTCCAGGGATAACTACGAAGGAGCTTGATAGTCTAGCAGAAAGTTTAATTCTGAAGCGAGGAGCTAAACCAGCATTCAAGGGATATCGTGGATTTCCCTCCTCTTTATGTACCTCTGTTAACGAGCAGGTTGTACATGGTATCCCTGGCCCCTATAAGTTACAATCCGGCGATATTATAAGTTTGGATTTGGGAGTAAAATTAAATGGATATTATGGAGATGCTGCTATTACTGTAGGTATAGGCAAGGTAAGTAATGAAGTTAATAGATTACTGCAGGTTACTGAAGAGGCACTCTACAAAGGAATCAAACAGGCAAAGGTAAAAAATAGATTGTTCGATATTTCTCATGCCATTCAGTCCCATGCCGAAAAAAGCGGTTTTTCGGTGGTTAGAGATCTTGTTGGTCACGGAATTGGAAGGGCTCTCCATGAGGAGCCTTCTATACCTAATTTTGGCAAACCTCATCTAGGTCCGAAGCTCAAACGAGGAATGACATTTGCTATAGAGCCAATGGTTAATATGGGAAAATTCGAAGTTGAAACCACAAAGGATAACTGGACGGTAGTAACAAAAGATGGCAAACCTTCTGCTCATTTTGAACATACTATCGCCATAAGGGGAAATAAACCAGAAATATTGACAGTAATAAAAAGAAAGAAATAGAAAGGAGAACGGCTCTCATCTTCTTCTCTACGAAAAGAGTCTTCGAACCAAAAGAGAATGAAAACTTATTTAGACTGTATACCATGTTTCTTCAGACAAGGACTGGAAGCCGCTCGGATGGCTACCAAAGATGAGGAAAAGCAAAGAAAAGTTTTGAATGAGATAGCTAAGGAACTGCCCAAGATCTCTCTGAATAGTACTCCACCAGAGATAGGGGGAAGAATCCACAGAATTGTCCGCCAGATTACGGGATTATCCGATCCCTATAAGAAAATCAAAGACAAATCTAATAAGATTGCCCTCGGACTTTATCCTCAATTTAAGGAGAGGGTAAGAAAAGCAAGCGATCCCCTGCTTATGGGCATAAGGATGGCTATTGCTGGAAATATCATTGATTTTGGAATAAATAATGCTCATATTGATATAGAACAAGAGACGAAAAAAATCCTCAAGCAAGATTTTGCCATTTTTAACTATGCTCAATTTAAAAAGGCGTTAGATTCTACAGAGGAGCTTTTATATATAGCGGATAACTCTGCTGAAGTTGTTTTTGACCGAGTACTAATAGAGGTGATAGTAGAAGAGTCAAATAAGAAGGTAACCTATGTAGTAAGGGAAAAACCTGTTATAAATGATGCCACGGTGGAGGATGCATTATTTTGTGGAATAGATAAAGTAGCCCAGATTATCTCTTCTGGCTCGGATGGGCCAGGAACTTTTCTTCCTTCGGCCAAAAATGAGTTTCTTA
>JAUVZS010000112.1:0-5174 GCA_030602435.1 Clostridia bacterium | reverse complement strand
GTACATCGTACTTCGTATTTCGTGAATGGAATACTCGATTCTAGATGCTCGATTCTAGATGCTCGATTCTAGATGCTGGATGCTCGATGCTCGATTCTAGATGCTCGATTAGATGCTCGATTCTAGATGCTCGATGCTCGTAAAAGGAGAAGAATAAAAGATGATGGACGAGGGTAAAACCAAAACGAGTATCCAGTATCGAGTATCAAGTATCAAGAAAATTAACCATTTAAACTAATTAACCAACGAGATACGAGATACGAATTTCATTTGCTTTATTCTCAAAAATAGCTATAATAAACTCTTGATGAGCAACCGTATTCTCGATTTTCGATGCTCGTGAAAGTTATGGCTTGTCACTTGTGACCCGTGTCTCGAAGAAGCTGTAAGCCTTAAGAAAAAGAGGCAAAGGATGCTGACGGTGAAGGCACAGTAGGAAATCCCATCTGCGGCGATTTGATGACTTTTTATATTAAGGTTGATAATAATCGCCTTGGCGAGGTAAAGTTTAAGACTTTCGGTTGTGGAGCAGCCATCGCTGTATCCAGTATAGTTAGTGAGATAGCCAAAGAGCTAGGAGGACTTCCTAAGAACAAACTGCATTGTTCTAATCTGGGAGCCGGCGCTCTACATAAAGCTATTAAGAATTATCAAAAAAAGCTAGAAAACAAAAGAAAATAAACAGATGAGAAGAAAGCTCACCCTCTGGACAGCAGCTAAGATCAATCTTTATTTAGATATAGTAGGAAAACGCAATGATGGCTATCACGAGATTGAGTCCGTAATGCAATCGGTAACCTTATACGATAGGCTCGTTCTTAAACCCTTTAAAGAGGGAATTAAAATTTTATCTGATGAACCTGGTATCCCCTTAGGTAGAGAGAACCTTTGTTATAAAGCAGCAGAGCTTTTTTTAAAAAAGACAAAGATAAAACAAGGTCTACAGATAGAAATCCACAAAACTATTCCTAGAAAAGCAGGGCTAGGGGGAGGTAGTGCTGATGCTGCAGCTACTTTATGGGGAATGAATAAACTTTTCGGAGTGAGAGTTCCTCTTATAATCCTCTCAAAATGGGCTAGTTTGCTGGGAGCAGATGTCCCTTTCTGTTTAAGAGGAGGAACCTCTCTTGTCAGAGGCAAGGGGGAGATCCTCATCCCTCTTCCTTCTTTAAAGGATGGATGGCTGGTTCTATTAGATCCGGGAATTCCTGTCTCTACCTCCTGGGTCTATGAAAAGATAAGGGGAGAATTGACAAAAAAAAAATTAAGTGCTAAACTCCTGGCAACCCTAGTGGAAAAAGAGGGCTTACTCGGAATAAGTAAATTTTTATATAATAGATTAGAGGGGGTGGTTTTGGAAAGATTTCCTGTAATGAAGGCAGTCAAAAAAGAGATGATACAAGCAAGGGCAAAAGGAACTTTGATGACAGGAAGTGGATCTATTATTTTTGGTATGGTTGAAAACAAGAAAGAAGGAGAGAGTCTCCGCAGTAAACTACAAGGAAGAGGAAAAGTTTATTTAGTTCAACCTACAGATAAAAATCTTAAGGAGGGTTAGAGTGAAGATTTCAGAAGTGAAGATAAGAAAGGTTGAGGATAAGGAAAGATTCAAAGCGTGGGCAACTATCACCTTTGATGACTCTTTTCGTATCCACGGGCTAAAAGTTATTGAAGGAGAAAACGGACTTTTTGTAGCTATGCCCTCTCGCAAATTACCTAATGGAGAATTTATAGACACTGCCTATCCCCTTAATCAAGAATTAAGGGAAATCATCCAAAAGAAGATTCTCGCAGAGTATAATAATTTAAAAACTCCAAGTCTTGAGGAAAGTAACGAGGAAATTAACGAGGAAAGTAACGAGGAAAGTAACAATGCAGGTTAAGGATAAAAAATGGGTACTTGAAGAAGTAAAAAGAAATAAGGTAGAGTTTATTCATTTGTGGTTCACTGACATATTAGGATTCCTGAAAAGCTTTACCATTACTACGGAGGAATTAGAGACAGCATTAGAGGATGGAGTTGGCTTTGATGGATCTTCCATTGAAGGATTTGCGCGCATTGAGGAAAGTGATATGATTGCCATGCCTGATTTCTCCACCTTTTGTATAATTCCCTCATCCTCTAAGGAACTGGGAGTGGTAGGGAGAATATTCTGTGACATTATGGAGCCGGAGGGAAGCCCTTATCCGGAAGACCCACGTTATGTATTAAAAAGAAATCTAAAAAGGGCATTTGACATGGGATATGACACCTTTTACATAGGACCGGAGCTGGAATATTTCTACTTCCAATCCTCTCAACCACCACTCAAAGGACTGGACGAGGGAGGATATTTTGACCTTACCCCGCGGGATATAGCTAGTGACCTGCGCAAAGAGACAGTAATTACCCTTAAAAATATGGGCATAGAGGTAGAGTGTTCCCATCACGAGGTAGCCCCTAGCCAACATGAGATTGATTTAAGATATACCGATGCCCTAACCACGGCTGATAATACCATGACCTATCGTCTGGTAGTCAAAGAAATCGCTTTAAAAAACAACATCCATGCTACCTTTATGCCTAAACCTCTCTTTGGAAAAAATGGCAGTGGCATGCACACTCACCAGTCCCTCTTCAAGGGTAAAGTGAATGCCTTTTTCGATGCGGAGGATCCTTACTATCTCTCAGAAGTAGCTAAGAGATATATTGCTGGTTTGCTAAGACATGCCTCTGAGTTCACCTTAATTACCAATCAATGGGTTAACTCCTATAAAAGGCTGGTTCCTGGATATGAGGCTCCTGTATATCTTTCCTGGGCATTAAAAAATAGATCAGATCTGATCAGGGTGCCAGTATATAGACCGGGCAAGGAGGAAGCTACCCGAGTAGAGTTGAGATCTCCAGACCCCGCCTGTAACCCTTACCTTGCTTTTGCCGTAATGCTCTCAGCAGGACTAGAAGGAATAGAGAAAGAATATGATTTTGTGGAACCTGTAAAAGTAAATGTCTATAAGATGAGTGAAGAAGAAAGAGAGACCGCGGGAATTGGGCAACTCCCAGAAAATCTCTGGGAAGCCATAAAAATGGCGGAAAAAAGTGACTGGTTAAAAAAAACCTTAGGTGAACGTCTTTTCTTTAAAGTTATAGAAAATAAGAAAATAGAGTGGCAGAATTATCGTTCTCAAGTCACCTCCTATGAACTAAAACAATACCTTCCTGTCCTTTAAAAAACAGCGTATAGCGCTTAGCGGATAACGTATAGTGTTAGTTAATTAGTGATTAGTAATTGGTTAATTCTCCCTCACCCCTTCCCTCTCTCATAGTTCATAGTTATGAGTTCATAGTTCATTGACAAAATAACGAATAATGATCTATGAACAAACAGAAGATCTTAGTCTATGAACAATGAACTACGAACAACGAACACAAAAAGGGGAGAGGGAATACGCAATACGAGATATAGATGAAGAAATTTAAAGCAGGATTTGTCACCCTTATAGGGAAGCCCAATGTGGGAAAGTCAACATTGGTCAACCAACTGGTGGGAGAAAAGATTGCCATCACCTCTACCCGACCTCAAACAACACGAAATATCATTCAGGGAATAGTCACTTTTGACGAAGCTCAGATGATTTTTCTGGATACACCAGGTATAATCAATCTTACCCAGACTAAAACTCTTATAGATCAACATACGATAGAAGAAGCACTTAAAAGTTTAGAAGGTGTAGATTTGGTCTCGGTGATGGTAGAGCCTACCCCTATATCTGAGAAAGATAAATTTATTTTAGAAAATTTAAAAAAAATAAAAAAACCAGTTTTTCTAGTTATCAATAAAATAGACGAAATCAAGAACTTTCAGCTGGAGTCTTTAAAAAAGGAATATCTAAATCTTTTTCCATTTACTCGGATCATCCCTATCTCAGCCAAAAAAGGAACCAACCTTTCTATCCTTGTAGGAGAAATGATCCAGTATCTTCCTTCCCATCCCGCTTATTATTCCTCGGATTTAATCACCGACCAGCCTGAGCGTGTCTTGGTGGCAGAGTTAATCAGAGAAAAAATATTTATTCTTACCCGGCAAGAGATACCTTATTCAGTGATGCTTAAGGTAGAGCAATTTGAAGAAAGAAAAAAAGATTTAATCTATATCCGAGCAGCCATCTATGTAGAACACAATTCTCAAAAAGGGATACTTATCGGTAAGTCAGGAAAGATGATAAAAGATATCGGCAAGTTAGCCCGAAAAGATATAGAGAAGCATCTTGGCTGCCAGGTTTATCTAGATCTCTGGGTAGGAGTAAAAAAGGATTGGCGCAAAGACAAAAAATCTTTAAAGGAAATGGGATATAGGCTGTAATCTCGTCGCTCGTTGTTCGTATCTCGCTTCAAATAGCAATCTAAAAGAGGAGACAGGCTACTTTTTTCTCCATCCTCCATACTTCTTAAAATACTCTGTCAATCCCCCTGCCTCGATAATATCCAGAACAAAGGAAGGAAAAGGTTTGATAGCAAGAGATAAGTTTTTCTTCGTAATGAGAACTTTTCCCTTGGCTAAATCCACCACCAACTCATCCCCTTGCTTAATATTTTCCGTATCAGTCTGAATGATAGGAAGTCCTACATTAAGAGCATTACGATAGAAGATGCGGGCAAATGATTTTGCCAGAACTGCTCCTATACGGGCATATTTAATAGCCAAAGGCGCCTGCTCCCGCGAGGAGCCGCAGCCAAAATTCTCCCCGGCTACGATAAAATCCCCTGGCGAGAGGTGCTCATAAAAATGGGGATTAAGATCTTCTAACAAATGTCGAGCTAACTCTTTATTATCCAGGGTTTTAAACTTATATCGCCCGGAGATAATATAATCAGTATTTATATCATGACCAAACTTGTGTGCCTTACCCTGCAAGAGTTTTTTGTCCTGAGATATTTTCACAAATACCTCCTCGGATCAGCAATCTTACCTTCCACCGCTGAAGCGGCTACGGTAGCCGGTGATGCCAGGTAAATGAAAGCATCAGGATTACCCATTCTTCCTTTGAAATTCCTGTTGGCTGTAGAGATAACATTTTCGCCCTTAGAAGGAACTCCATTATGCGTCCCTACGCAACATCCGCAGCCAGGTGTAACCAGAACCGCTCCCGCTTCTATTAAAGTCTTAAGAATTCCCTCTTTTATTGTCTCTAGA
>JAUVZS010000052.1:0-7288 GCA_030602435.1 Clostridia bacterium | reverse complement strand
TTTTTCGTCTCCAGAATTCTACAAGCCGTACACCCTGGTACATTACATCCAAGAGAAAGAATGGAGGGCACTATGGCATACCCATGAAGACCTATCTTGTGCAGGACTGTATCAATAAGAACAGCCAATCTGGGCAGATAGCCACTGTCCTCCAACAAAGTAAGTATGAGGTAGAAGGCAACTATTGCCGGAAGAACTATACCTATAGCCACAAAAAGCCCACTGGTGAGTACTCCAAAAGCCTCAAAAGAGTTTCTTGCCGATGGGTTCCCCACAAAAATATAGTAAAGCCAACTATCTTTACTCAATGGAAAAACTTCCTGCAGCCAGGGCAGCCAATATACATCAAATAACTTAACCAAGAAGCCGTCGGTAAAAAATCCAGCAAATGCGCCAAAAAAAGCCCAAAAACCGTATAGAATAGCGATAGCTACAGGTATGCCTGTTAGGGGCTTGACAGTGATATCAGCAATAGCATCCTTCAAGGTATGCCTGTATTGGCCAAGTTTTATAGTTTTTTTTGATATTTTATCTATCAAATCCCATCTTTCACCGGCACTTAACATCTTAACCCCCTGCCTTTTCCATGATTTTTTCTATCTTAATTGGAGAGGCTTCTTCTATTTTTGATGCTAATTCCCTGATCCCTTCACCACTTATAGCTATAGTGGGAACTATCGGAATACCAAGGATTTGTCTTAATCGCTCTACATCGACCTCTATATTCTTATCCTCAGTAACATCCCACATATTCAACGCAATCACTACCGGATAGCCTTTCTCAATAATCTGTAGTGCTAGATAAAGGCCGCGCTCTATTTTCGAAGCATCAATAACGCATATAACAATAGATTCTCTTTCTTCTTCAAGCATCTTTACTGCTACCTCTTCGGCTTTATCCTTTGGCTCTAGAGAGAACGTGCCAGGAACGTCGATAATTTCAATGCTTTTCCCCCCAAGCTGCATCCATCCCTTTGTATAATCAATGGTTGTACCAGGATAATTTGATTCAATTACCCTCGCTCCGGTTAAGCGATTAAAAACCACAGATTTTCCCACATTGGGATGACCCATTAACAAAATCTTCACTTTTCTATCTCCACAATGATTTTATCTGCTAGACCCAAGCCTAAAGAAGTCTCTGCTTTATCTACCGTCACCACTACCGGCCCTTTTATGGGCTGTTTTGCGAGCATCTTGAGCTTTTTGCCCACTCTAATACCCATACCAGCTATTTTCTCTTTTAGGTCTTCTTTAATACTCTTTACCACACCTTCTTCTTCATAATCCATCTCAGAAAGCTTTCTCTCCATTTTCACATCCTTTTCACGCTGATCCTTCGTGCCATTCCCCGACCAATAGAAACTATATTTCTATTAACCTCAACTGTAACAGGACCCCGGCTAGATACTACCCGTACAATACTACCCTCAAACAAACCTCTGAGCAGCAGCTTTTGTCTAAGACCACGTCCTCCTTCAACGGCTACAATTCTCGCCCATTCACCAGGTCTTAGCTCAGTTAAGCTTTGCATTTGCTTCTTGCTTCTCTGCATCTTACTTCCGGCCTCTCGCCTGTCTTTATAAAGTAATGGAAATTAGACAGCCAAAGGGGCTCTTTTTCAGGGCAGGTTTCCACAAACTCTATAAATTTTAATAAGCGCTTCATTGTTTTTGCACCCAGAGTATGCTCTATTTTGCAGGCCTCTCGAGAAGCAACAGTTTTACTCAATCCCAAAAGATCATGAAGAAATTTATAAAGAGTCTTATGACAAGTATAAATCTGTCTAGCTATTACTACCCCGTCTTTGGCAAGCTCAACATATCCATATTTTTCGTGACTAACCAATCCTTTTTCAGCTAGAGATTTCACTGCTGCCGCCACCGAAGATGGTTTCACCCCCAAGTACTTAGCTAAATCTCTTACTCTTACCCATTTTTTCTCTAAACCAATTACTAGAATTGCCTCCAGGTAATCTTCTTTGCTTTCTGTTAAAGCATTCATCTTGAGACCCTCCGGGTAAAACTCTATTTTCACCTATAGTGACATATGTCACTATCATCTATAGTCACATACGTGACTATCACGACGAAAATACTCCCCCAAAACTCTCTACCTTTAGCACCTATTAAAAGTTTATTATCTCTAACAATGTTAGACAACACTAACATTATAATCAAAAAAATTACTCTGTCAAGATAAGCCTCAGGACATTTCCTGGGTTAATATGCTCGGCTAAATAGCTTTGGCTATTTAGCCAGTTTTCTTCTGTCGCTGCAATTTCGTATCTCGTATTGCGTATATCGTATTGCGCAATACGCATCACGCACGACGCATCACGAGTAAGGCTCCTTCAGAAAATGTCCCTCGGCAAACGTATTTAAATTCCTATACCGCAAGATAGGCCTCAGGAGCTTCAGAACCAAATCTCCTTGACTCGTAATGAGTAAATTACTATAATTAAAAATGAAGGATGAAAAATAGACTCAAGTAAAGGCGTGAGTATGATTCAGCTAGGATTAATCATCATTTGTCTTGTTATTATTGCCTTGTATCTAAGAGGAAAACCAAAAAAACCTCAGCTAAAAAGCGAGATAGATATTAAGGCTGAGTCCTATCAAAGAGAAATAATGAGGTTCTTAAAAGAGTTAAAAAAAGGAGGGATAACTCAAATAAAGAGAAGAAGGCTGGAAATAGAGATGGAGAAGTTCAAAAAGGCTCGTCAACTCGACGAAATCCTGGAAAAAGCTGAACAAGAAAGGGATTCCAAGAAAGCAATTGATTATTATCTGGAAGCATTTTCTTTTATCACCAAGAATAATTTTGAGCTAGATAGAAAGAATGAAATTGAGGATAAAATAAAGGCTCTTCAGGGGAAAATAGACCTGCGTGTTCATCATTCCCATAGAAAATAAAAACAGCGCTACCTACCCCTAAGCTCATCGCTGACCATTTTAAGATCTTCTAAGAAAGTTTTTCCCCAGGCAGATTTATAGATACAGGCAGCAGGATGAAAAATAGGAATAATTGATATATTGTTTTTATACCACTGGAGCTTTCCTCTAATGTGGGTGATACCAAGGGTAGTATTGAGAAGTAGTTGGGTGGCAAAATTACCCATAGTACAAATAAGTTTAGGTCTAATGATTTCTATCTGACGTTCCAGATAAGGAAAGCAAGCTTTAATTTCTTGGGGTTGAGGATTTCTATTGCCTGGGGGTCGGCATTTAAGAACATTAGCAATATAGATCTCCTCCCGGGATAATCCAACTTGCCTAAGACCTTCTGTCAGAAGCCTGCCAGCTGCTCCCACAAAAGGCTTTCCTTGTAGGTCTTCATCCCTTCCCGGCGCCTCCCCTATTAACATTAACTCTGCTTCGGGATTGCCTGCACCAAAGACTAGATGCGTCCGTGATCTATAAAGAGAACACTCTTGACAATTTTGTATAGAACGGCGAAGATCCTCTAATAACTCTTCAGAATTTTTTTCTTTCCAGGTACTCTTTTCTCTCTGAGATTTCTGGCCTCTACCCATACCCTTATTTTCTTCCAGGTATTCCCGAAACAAGCTAACAATCTCTAAGTAATCCTTATGGAGCTTCTGGCTGTCTTTACTCATTGATTCACCATTCACACTCTATCTTACATAAGAAAAAATAGAGAGTCAAACTTTAATCACATCCTGGGTTAATATGCTCGGGTAAATAGCCCTATCCTGGGCTCTAATCTGGTTGATATGCTCGGGTGAATAGCTCTGGCTATTCAGCCAATATCCTTGGTTGGCTATTTAGCCACATTATATCTCTAGGAAAAATATAATTAACCTTAGGTAGGAAGATTTAACCCGACGAGTTCTTCTTAACGGTGGCATGTTAGTTGACTCCTTCTGCTTTTATTATATAATTGAAACCAAGCTGGCAAGAGGCTATTTGCGGGACGTAGCGCAGCCTGGTAAGCGCGCTTGCTTTGGGAGCAAGAGGTCGTGAGTTCAAATCTCACCGTCCCGACCATTTTTAAAGTGTCCTGGTAGCTCAACGGATAGAGCAGCAGCCTTCTAAGCTGTCGGTTGGGGGTTCGAATCCCTCCCAGGATGCCAATATCTAGCTCTCCTTTTTCTCTAGTTTAAGCTCCAGTATTCCATTTTTGAAGGAAAATTCTACAGGATCTTCCCTCTTGCTTTTCTCCCTCAACAGTTTTTCATTCCTCACCAATCTGTATGAATTTATATGATTTTGTACCTCACATAGACACTATATGGACACCAAAATTTTGACTAATGAATGCTTTTTAAGAAAAAATGAGGCCAAATAACAATGCATGATAAGGATGTTTTAATGAGCTTTTGACACCTCTTACTTTTAAGATGAGTTAAAAGGAGATTCAATGTCTTTCCGAGGGATACCGGTATGATTTGCTCGGTCAGTGCAAGATGATGTTTAACTCATAAGGAACGGGAAAAAGGAAGAGAAAGAGATGTCAGGAATCGTCGTGAGATCGCCGGGGAAGCGGTATTTCTAGAAAAAGGAACTGACTCGAGGAGGCTGTTCATGATTTTTGAGCAGGTCGCCAGCGGTGGAGATAGAAATTTTAGCTATCTGATTGGTGAAGAAAAAACGAGGAAAGGAATCATTGTCGATCCTTCTTACAGGCCAAAGAAGATTTTAAAAAGAGTAGAAAAACACAATTTGGAAATTGTCTACATTATCAACTCCCACTCTCACTTAGACCATGTAGCTGAAACCGATTATCTGAGAACAAAGACCCGGGCAAAGGTGGTTATGTACAAGGAGGCAAGGTTCCCATTCGATATCGGAGTTGGGGATGGGCAGATATTAAAGGTAGGCAGACTGGAGCTCAAGGTCATCTACACCCCAGGTCACTCCCAGGATTGCATCTGTATTCTGGTAGAAAATAAACTCATCACTGGAGACACCTTATTCGTGGGAAAGGTAGGTGGCACTGGTTCCGATGAGGCAGCGAGAGCGCAGTATGAGAGTCTTCACAAAAAGATCCTCACTCTTGATGAGAAGATGGAAGTTTATCCCGGACACAATTATGGGACCAAGACCAGCTCTACCATTGGCTATGAGAAGGAAAATAATCCTTTTCTTTTGCAAAACTCCTTTCAGAAATTTTTGTACCTTAAGGAAAACTGGCTGGAATACAAGAGAATACATGATATCAAGTGATGTCATGCACAACGTTTCCTAAACAAGAGGGTGCTCGGAAGATTTTCATCTAGTCCGAAAAAGAATGGTACGTCCTTTTGTGAAAATCTCCCAAGAGCAATATAAAGGGCTGGATAGATTAAAGAAGAGAAAAAAGAATCATTATCCAAGTTAATTCGAGAGGCCCTTTCTTATTTCACAAAAAAGAAAGAATATTCTATTAGTGCACTTCCCTCTTTTTTACCAGGCTCTACTAAAGATCAATATAAAACAGTCAGTGCTTATTTTCCTCAATTTGATTGGAATTTACTCAAGATGATCTCTAAAAATACTGGTAGGTGCAAAACTGAGCTGTTGAGGAAGGCTGTGAAAGAATACTTGAAAGATTAAAGTCAACCAGAGATCGGATTTACTTTGGGGAAACACAAGACTGTAATTGCTGACAAATCAGGAATAGGTTTTAAACCATACCACACTTTCACCAATTTGTCGAATCCATCAATTGCCGTCTAAATTCCAACATAAACCGCATCCCAAAATCTCGAATCCTACCTATAATCAGTCACCGAAATCTACGTTATCATATACGGCGTATCCCTCGTCTATTAAGGTATCGAGGAGAACAGGACCCTGGAAAAGAGCAGAATCAGAATATTGGAAAAACCAACTCCCAGGTCGGTAGAGGTATAACCGTCCATCAGGTCCCCGGTATACCTGTTCAAATCTTGAGTTGTAAGAGTACTCAAAGGTGGGATTCCAGATAAACATCGTCTCTCTAATCAAAATATACCCTGGAAGATGATTCACTCCTGGTGCGAAGGGAAATGTTAAAAACGAAGTATCGTAATAAACAATGTTGTCTCCAAAACATACGCGTTGCTGAATATATTCAAAGTTGCAGTATGGAGCTACATCCGGCTCGTCACTCGGATCGTGCAGTTTTGGAACACTGACCTTTATCTCAGTATTATAACCTCCCCACCCACTCGTCCTTCTTTGCTCACATGGCACCGCCGTCGTATGATCGGAGGTTACAAGAGTTCTGATTATCGCGCCATTCTCCTGATATTGGACTAGCCACACTTCATTGATGTCGTAATCACTCCGATTTCTCACGTAGAAACTTACATTTAGCACATACAGGAGTGGTCTTACTACTTTAAGAGGTTCAAGAAGCTGAGGTAGAGAAGGTGTTGCTGGTATAAGGCCTCGGGGGTCTACTTTAGGAAAAAGCTTTTTGTAAGCAGCAGAAGAATCTAAAAATTGTGAAAATGTAAACGAAAGGATAAAAAAAAGAGTTAAACAGAAAATAAAAAACTTTTTACTCATTTTTTTTATCATCCGCCTTGTTAATTATAATTTTATTCACTATTTTTAGTGAACGATTTCGTTCAAATGGGATTATGAGAAGTTCTGAGCGAAGACAACAAAATCAGAATTTTCGGATTTATCGTCGAGAAATACCTGTAAGGCAACTCAAAAATTTTGGCGAACAAGTTATGTACGAGCCTAATTAGCACTTATTCCAAAAACCCCTAATAGCATCCTCTCGCGATAAGTTAGGCCAAATCTCAGCACTTGTCAATCTGGTTTTTGGAGCAACTAAAACAGGACTGAACACTATCATTTGAGCTGCGTACAGTGTTAGACCATAAACTCTAGTTCTACCGTTATGGTTTTATGGCCCGGATAAAAGAGACACGACCACCTATTCGCTCAGCTCTCCGGTCAAATTCTAGTACTATCTCGGCAGCTCTACCTGAATTCATATCCTGCTTGATTCTCTCACATCCCTGTTGGATCTCTTCGGGCGTTAAGAAGAAGAAAGTAGAGTTTCCATCCCGGTAGCTTTTGTCCAAATATAGCTCTGGGGTCTCCCTGAACAGAGCCTCAAAGGGACAAGGATGGATGCTAATATCCTTGAAACCTGCCTCCAAAATCATATCTGATAGCTCTGCGAAATCAGGAAATCGCCTCCGGTCTATTTCAAGTCCTCTCGGGAAATAGTGGTAGAACCAGAAGGTTGATAGCTGCTCATGAGAGCAAGACTGAAGAACAAACCTACCTTGGCTGTGAAGTATCCGATAGACCTCGGACATCAATCCAATCTTATCAGAGAT
>JAUVZS010000197.1:0-3737 GCA_030602435.1 Clostridia bacterium | reverse complement strand
GTCCAATGCCTCTTGCACCGCAGGCCAGTCATACTCATTTGCCTCTCTTAAGATAAACTTTTCATAAAAAGGCCAGTCATTTTGGAAATTCTTGATAAACCTCTCTATCTTCCAGGAAGGCTCTTTTTTATCGTAAAGAGTGCGGGCTATAAGTTTTCCTTTGGGAGTATGGATTATTCCTTTGTCCTCGTAGCGACCCTCTCCAACTCTTCGAAACTGATGATTGATAGGGAAAAGGTCGCATTTTGGCTCTAGCTGAACTATTCCCCACCCTTCACAATTATAATGCTTGAATGTCTTCTGCAGAGCCTGCCAGTGAGGACTTACTCTTTCCAGTTGAATCATATCGATTCCAAGAACTTATGCTGGACTGTAATACCAGAATTCTGGAGCAACAGGGACTCTATCAGGTTTTCCTCCTTTGTAAGCAGTTAACATTCTCTTTTTTGGCATCATGTTCTTTTAGAATTGGATTTTTGAAATTTCCTTCTCTGTAAAAGTCTCTTTACCTAAGAGCTCCTTTCTTTCATAAAATTTGACATTACTATTTTTTGTTTTCCATACTAAGGTTATGGCTTTTTTATGATTCTCTTTATCCTTTGCCTCCTTTCTTCTTTTATGTTGATTTTAAACTTCTCACGAATTCCACGGCGGCACGGGATAATATGGTGTATTTTGGCTGTATGAGTTAAGAAGCTCAATTAACAATATTGTTTTGAGCTTACTATAACTATCTAAGTACCAGAGATTATATAATTCATCTTTATCATTTTCTAAATCAAAAAGCTCTCCCTCACTGGTACCTGGATATATTGTTAAGCGATATTTTTCTGTAACAAGACATCGAACTTGATACCCTGTAGTAGGGTCATCATTTTCAATGACTACATTTTGGCGAATCTTTGTGGGGCAAGTAGCCATTTACTCTTACACCATGATCACGCGGTAAAAGGCCAGTAAACATACTCGCTCTTGCTGGCATACATATTGGATTGTTACAATAAGAACGTTTGAAAAGAACACCTTGAGAAGCTAATGTATCCAAATTGGGTGTTTGAACAACTTTATTACCAGCACATCCCATGTAATCAGCTCTCATCTCATCAACACAGAAAATTAATACGTTTGGTTTTTTCCCCTTCATGTTATCCCCTTTAATTCACTATTTAACAACTACTATTTCGGTTTTTGAGTTGGTCAGGAATAATTAAATCAGGGCTACTTTGATAGAAGGGAACGAGGTTGTCGAACTCAATACCATCTTTTTCAAGGGTCGCTTTTAAAAGTGCAGTATCTATCTCTCGTAATCCTATATTCTGCTCAACACAGATGGCTGATGCAGTTCCAGCTGCCTGCCCGGTAGCTGCACACGTTGGAATCATTCGGTAGGAGGATTGTGCAATCTGGTCTCCCGATATGCATTTACCCGCAGTTAACATGTTATTAACACCTTTGACTAAAAGAGATCTATAGGGAATATGGTAAGGAGAAACTTTTTCTCTCCTTCCTGCAAAACCAAGTCTGTCAAGGTCGTGAAAGTCAATTTGTGAGGTTCCTGCGGCCACGGCATCTTTAAACTTGCGTCCTCTGGTAATATCTTCTTCTGTCAGGATGTAGTCTCCAATAATACGTCTTCCTTCTCTCACTCCAATCTGAGTTGGAGAAGCAGCAAGAGTATAGGTGGGACAACCATGCGTCTGAACGTAGTACACACAAGACATTAATTGCCTTCTTGCTAAAACCTCAGCCTCTGTGAGACTGTCGCTGTCAGTAGAATCATGATGAATAATTTTACCCATGTGGCAGAAAATCCTGCTTTCTCCAATTTTATACCATTTCCCAAAGGGGAGATCCTCATCACTCTCATATTTTTCACATTCCTCGGGCAAGACAGGTTCTACTTTCTCATGCGTGTCCCACATTATGAAAGGATACCCCATAGGGAGCTGAGTTTGATCAGTAGGTCTTCCTTTCTGAAACTGGGCTCCGGCAAGAAATGCAACATCTCCATCTCCTGTTGCATCTATTATTATTTTTGCTTCTACAGCTTCCATACCGGATCTTCCATGTAAAATGACAGGATTGACATCTTGTTTTCGGATAGTATCTATGACTCTTGTATGGAGTCTGAGTTTAATGTTATTCCTCATTACAATCTCTTGGAGCACAAATTTGACTTTTTCCGTATCATACGTTAATCCATCTTCGCCTAAACCGCCCAGTTTCTTAAGCTCTTCTCTAATTTCTTGGAAAACATTGCCCACCCCTGTTGGTATCGCAAAAAAGCCACTAACACCTGCTGCTGTAGCCGTTCCCCCAAGAAACCCATAGTGCTCTACCAGGATAACATCAGCACTTCTCTTGGCAGCAGCAACTGCAGCTGTGACACCTGCAAATCCCCCACCACAAACTAACACGTCAACAGATCCTATTAGGGTTATATCCTTCTGGTATGTTATCTTCATTGAAAATACTTCCTCCTTGCTAGTTTGTCCTTATCCCCTACCCAGACAGACCTCTTGCTATCATACTACCAGTAAGAACCTTCAGCTGTAAGTCTATTTTTCTCCCAGCCTTTTTTTATCATTTTCACCGTTTCATCCCAGGATTTAAGGCCGCTCAAGGCATCAAATGCAGTAATATTCAGCCCTCCTACAGCACATGCTATTCTTATTGAGTTTTCAATAGTTTCTCCTTTAAGGAACGCAGATAAAAATCCGGCAATGCTGCTGTCCCCCATAATTTCAGCACACCATTTCCGAAAAAGTCACCTCCTATCTTTCCCATCAGTTTTGTGTTAATACCCAGTATTGAAAATGGGATGTGTCCCCATTTTCCTCCCATTTTCCTATTTTCACTATAACACCTTAAGGCCAGATAATAACCGAACAGCTTCCTCCACTATTGCCTCACCGGCTCCTTGAGCTACAAAACTGTGAAAACCTGTCCACATCTGATAACCACCAAGGTCAAAAGCCTGTTCATCGGGAATATAACCTATGTAATCATTGGCGAGCTCTACTATATATGTATAGCGGAAAGGAGAACGCCTCTTTATTTGGATTCCAAGTTCTGTAAAAAATTCCCCAGGCACTCCTACTAGTGCTATATCTCCTAAAGCTACTGCCTGCAGCCATGCCTTACCTACCTTGCCCTGACGCTCTAAAAGCCTCTGCCTCATCCTTCTGAACACCTCAATGGTCGGTTCAGGATCACTTAGCCTTTTATTACAATAATAAGAGACGGCTTTATCTTCTTTTTCCTCATCAAATTTCCTTATGCTATATTCAATTTCTCGCTTCACCGATACTATGGAGGAAATTGCTCTGGGCTTAGAGAAAGAAAGTGCCTTTTTAATAGCATTTTTAACTCTCAGTATCATCTCATCTGTAGATAGGGCAAGATTATGAGTGGAACCAGCAGCACCAGGGAAGAAAATTACCGTGCCCCCGAGCTCCTCCTCTAATTCCTGTGCTGCCAATCCATAAAATCCGGGAGAGCGTCTACCAGATTGGCGTGCTCCAATGTTGTGCGTAGAGTGGTTAAAGAAGAATGCTTCCATGCCACCATCTGTCCGCTTAAATGCCATAACAGGCAGCTCAGAATCAAAGGGTCCGCTTGGCCTTAAAGCGTCTTTTCTCGGCCCAATCCAGTAGATTGTGTCGTCTTCCATCAAAAGACGGCTGTTTTGACCAACTGTAGACTCCTCTCCTAACCAAAAATACATTTCAGCCTCA
>JAUVZS010000284.1:0-2507 GCA_030602435.1 Clostridia bacterium | reverse complement strand
CTAAAAGTTATTTACCCGAGCATATTAAGGCAGGAAATACCCGAGCATATTAAGGCAGGTTATCGCACAATGTAGCGATTTGATTTATCAAACATTGCCATTTATTGTGGCATAAATGCTACCGCTACAAATTAGGTGAATTCAAGCGAGACTATACGCTAAACGCTATACGCTAGAAAAGGGGCAAGCAATGCCTGAATTACCAGAAGTAGAAATAATAAGGCAGGGCCTGGAAAAAAGAGTAAAAGGGAAAAGAATAGAGAAAGTCCTCATAGAAAATGAAAAATCTATAAAGCTTCCTTCTCCGGCTGAGTTTGTCAGCAGGATAGAAGGAAAGATATTAAGTGAGGTTAAGCGAAGAGGAAAATACTTAATTCTGAAACTGGACTCAAAGGATAATCTGGTTATTCATCTGAAACTAACTGGCCGGCTGCTTTATTCACAAAAAGGAGAGAAACCAGATTATACCCGTGTAATCTTCGTTTTTCAAAACCAAACTCAACTTAGTTTCACTGATATGCGTGGTTTTGGAGGTCTTTGGTTAGTTTCGGATGAGGAATTTTGGATGGTTCCCTCCTTGCAGAATTTAGGGCCGGAGCCTTTAGAGAAAGATTTTACGGTGAATAAATTTAAAGAACTCTTAAGTGGGAAAAGAGGTAAGATTAAACCTCTTTTAATGAATCAAACATTTATTGCTGGAATTGGCAATATTTACTCCCAGGAAGCGCTTTTTTTAACAGGAATCCACCCTAAAAGAAGACCTTCTAGTCTAATTGACAAGGAGATAGAGGGATTATATGATAATTTACTCAATATTTTACAAGAGGCTATTTCTTATCGCGGTTCCTCAGTAGATGCCTATGTGGACTTAAATGGAAAAAAAGGAGATTATGAATCACACCTGAGGGTCTACGGGCGAGCAGGAAAAAATTGTCCTAGATGCGGAGCAGTTATAGAAAGAGTGAAAATAGCAGGAAGAGGAACTTATCTTTGCCCTCGCTGCCAGAAGTAGCGAATGGTTGTTAAAAGGAGGATTTAATGTTTAAACGTTTAACGAATTCCAAAATTTTTCGTTTTCCCTTTTTTATCTGGATATCTCTTTCAGGATTGTTAGTGGTAATGGGAATAGGTTTAATTTCCCTGGGTTATCCTGCTCCGGCCACTGAACTGGAAAAACTGGAAGAGCCCCTTTACCAGGAGAGTATAGAGTCTCATCCCATCGCTCCTGATAGTCTCCAGGGAATGATGATTAGGGCAATAGAGACGGTAACTCCAGCCGTAGTGAGCATCAATACAGAAAGAACAGAGGTAGATGAATTTTTTAACCGTTTCTTCGAGCGGTTTCCAGAACAAAAAAGAAAGTTTACCCGACCAGGACTTGGCTCAGGAATGCTCATACATGAAGATGGCTATATTTTGACTAACGAGCACGTTATCCATGAGGTAGATAAAGATAAAATCAAAGTCACCTTCTCTGATGGACGTACTTTAAAGGCAGAGATTATGGGAGTAGATGAGGAATGGGATATAGCTGTATTAAAGGTTCCGGGAAATAACTTTTCTGTAGTCAAGTTGGGTGATTCTGATGCCGTAAGAGTAGGACAGTGGGTGCTGACCCTTGGTTATCCTTATGGATTTGACCTTTCCCAGTTAAAAAAAGAGTATAAACCTACAGTGACAGCAGGGATAATTAGTGCTCTGGATAGGGCAATGCTGGCTGGTACAAGAGAAGAGACAAGATTTTACAGTGGTCTAATTCAAACCGATGCTTCTATAAACAGGGGTAACAGCGGAGGACCTCTGATAAATATCTATGGAGAGGTTATTGGAATTAACGCTGTCATTTTAACTCCCTCGGGGGGCTCCGTTGGAATGGGCTTTGCTATACCTATTGACAAGGCAAAAATAATACTGGATAGTCTGATAGAATATGGAGAAATAAAATGGCCCTGGATAGGAATCTCAATGGAGGAGCTTACTCCAGAACTCTCAGAGGAGTTGGGAATAGAAAAAGGTGTAAGGATACGGGGGGTGGAAAAGGATAGTCCAGCCGATGAGGCAGAAGTTCAGCCAGGAGACATCCTAATAAAAATTGATGGTAAAGAAGTAGGGTCTTCCTTGGAAGCTAAAGAAGAGGTTCTTAAGGTGGGGGTTGGAGAAGAAATAATTCTAACCATAAGAAGAGATGGAGAAGAATTAGAGATTCCCATCATCACAACGCAAAAAGGAGAAGTAGGAGAGATTGTTCTTGTAAAAGAAAATTTCGTAAAGGATGAACTTTTAGGAATAGAAGTTAGAGATATTACCCCGGAACTGGAGGAAGAATATAAGTGGTTAGAGGGAGAAGAAGGAGTGGTAATTACTAGTGTAGAGAGTGGAGGACCAATAGATAAAGTAGAAATGAGTGCAGGTGATGTGATAAGAAAAATTAATGGTAAGTCAATAAAGGATTTAAATGATTTTAAAAAAGCCATGGAAAAAGTAGAGCCGGGAGATGAAGTTCTTGT
>JAUVZS010000079.1:0-6076 GCA_030602435.1 Clostridia bacterium | reverse complement strand
TTATTCTTTTGATTCCCTTTATTTTATCAAAGTCCTCATCATAACTATAGATTTCTTTTATTTCTTTTTTGAGAATGAATGCACAGTTAAAGGCATCAGTGAAAGAGAGGTTCTTTTTTGCTGCATAAATATCCAATGCTTGCTCATATAGTTCTTTATTTGAAAGTTTTAATCCTTTCATTTTAAGAATAGGAAGCATAAGCTTTTTTATCTCTTTTTGTGGAACTTTGTAGAAACTTTCCAGAGTAAAGATTGTTTCAAATATAACAAGAGGAGAGGTGATGACTCTTTCTTTGCCTTTCTCCACTCTTTTCAAGAGAACCAAAACCCTTTGTGCTTTTTCTTCATCATCCCGAGTAAAGTAGCGAATAAAAAGATTAGTGTCTATGAAGCGCATAATTAAACTTCTTTATCTGTTTCTTCTCCCACCTTTTTCTCAAAAAACTTTCTTATTTTCTTAAAATCTTCTGGCTTTTCTTTTGGCTTTACCTTTCCAAAATTTAATTCCAAGGATTTTACCGGCTTTAGTCTGACTATTCCTTTCTCAATTTCAAACTCAATCTTGTCTTTGGGCTTCACCTTTAAATAATCCCTTATTTTTTTGGGAATAGTTACCTGTCCTTTAGGACTTATACTTGTTATATTTGTTTTAATAGGCATTCTAAACATCTCCTTTTATATTACTTTATTTTTTGGTATTACTCTATTATAGAAATATAAAAAGCATTGTCAAGGTGTAGATTTTAGATGATACGGGCTCCGATGTTAGAATCAATTAACCCTAGTTTGGCTTTTTTCTGAGGCATATCTTGCTTTTCACTGTTTTTATAATATACTATAGGTATTAAGGATATTAGATAAATGAGCAAAAGGAGGATTTTCATGTCTAAAAGATTGTTCATCTTTGTGATGCCAGGGGTTATTGTTTCTTTAATGTGGTTAGGACTTGGTTGTATAGCTACAGCTCAACTAAAAGGACGGCTAGAACCAAAACAACCTGAAATAGTGAAGGTTGAAATGCTTACCTGGATTGATAAGACTAACCAGGTTTCTATTCAGTACCCAAAAGACTGGCCAAAAGAGACTCCAGAGGAAGGGCTATTGTTGGTCACTGCACCACCAGATGCAGAGTTTAAAGCCAAAATTTTTGTTTATAAAGATGAACTTGAGAAAGAAACAACAGTCAAAGGGTATGCTGAGCTTATAGCAGATTGGCTACAAGAGAATTATACGAATTATACAGAACTCGCCCTAGAGCCGGTGGAGATTGAAGGTGAAAAGGCTATGAAAAGGATTTATACCTGGGTGGAACCCGAGCGAGTTATCGAAAGATCAATGGAGGCTTTAGAAGGTTATTTTGTACGAGGTACCACAGGATTTTCTGTTATCTGCCAGACTGATCTAGCTACCTACAAGCAGTTAGAGCCATTATTTGAGCAGATAACGTTAAGTTTCCGGTTTACTGGTATAGGTGCACCACCATCTCCTTTAATAACTCCTCACCAGCTAGTGGTTCTGAAAAAGCCAGGCGTGGTCTTTATCCAGAGTGTTATCAAGGGGACGGTAGTTCTCCCAGCAGCTGGCACTGACCCTCAAACCGGCCAGGTGGTTCCGACTGAGCAGATGTATACCAGGGAGGTTCAATATAGTGCCAGTGGCTCAGGTTTTGTAATTACGCCTGATGGATATATCATAACTAATGCCCATGTTGTCTCCTTCCACGATGAACTGGTTATATATAATCTTGTAGATAGTGCTATTGGAGCAGAGTTTGATGAGTTTAAAGAAACATCTGGTCAGGAGCCAAACAAAGAGCAGCAGCAGCTAATAGCTGATTATGTTATAAGCTATGCAAGAGTCACAGATATCCAAAAAAGTACTTATGTAGCTTTAGGAGTTACTATTCCAGGGGTGGCCATGCTTGGTATTGCACGTCAGGCAGATATTAGAAAGTTGGGAAGCCCCATCGGTGACATATTTAGAGGTGGAATGGGAAATGATGTTGCCATAATCAAGATAGCTCAGAATAATCTTGCTACGGTAAAATTAGGTGATTCAGATGATGTAAAATTGGGAGATCGTATATTTGTTATTGGCTACCCAGGTGTGGCAACGTTTCATCCTGTACTCGAGAAAGCAAGTGAGATTGAATCTACTTTAACTGCAGGTATTATAAGTGCAGAGAAAACCACAAAAGGTGGGTTTAAAGTGTTCCAAACCGATACTGCTATGACACATGGTAACAGCGGTGGTCCCGCATTTAACGAAAAGGGTGAGGTTATTGGTATTGCAACCTTTGGATCGATAGATTTAACAACAGGACAAGAAGTCGCTGGATTTAACTTTTTGATACCAATCAATTTAGCTAAGGAGTTTATGCGTGAGATGAATATAATTAACACCCAAGGATCTGTAGATGAGCACTTTGAGGAGGGAATGAGATTCTTCTGGAATGAACAATACGATGAAGCTATAGAAGAGTTAGAAATTGTAACAAGATTATATCCTGGTCATCCATCTGCCCACAAATATATCACTGAGGCTCAAGAAAAATTATAAATATACCGGCAAAGGAGGTGCCTAAGTTTATGCCGGGAAAGGGTTTTGAGGGAGAAGGTGAAGGTGAAAATAGCAAGGTGTAAAATACGTGTATACTTGCTTTTTGTGACTTCTTTGATATAATATTGGATAAAGTATATGTAAAGAGAGTACTATTTTGGAAACGTGCTCGAAAGTTGGCCAAATTTGTAGCAGTTTTTTTACTCTTTACTAGATGTTAATTTAATAGTATAGGAATTTCCTTTTTGGACGCAGATAAACGCAGATTATAAGAATAAGAATTCTTTACGGAATATATAAAGATTTAAATATATAAACATAAGTATATCCGATAAAATTTTTGTTTTAAAAAGAAAAAGAGGAATAAGCAAAGGGCTGGGAGGATGCTGGCTAAAGTCTACTCTAGTGCTCTTACGGGAGTCGATGCCTATCCAGTAGAAGTAGAGATTGACCTGGCTAGAGGACTTCCTAAGTTTAATATTGTTGGCCTTCCTGATGCAGCAGTAAGAGAAGCAAAGGAGAGAGTGAGCTCTGCTATTAAAAATTCAGCCTTTGAATTTCCCACCAAGAAAATCACTGTAAATCTCGCTCCAGCCGATATTAAAAAAGAAGGCTCTTCCCTTGATTTATCCATAGCTATAGGTATTTTAAAAGCTAGCGGTATCCTAAAGAAAGATGAATTTCGTAACTACAGCATCTTAGGAGAGCTAGCTTTAGATGGGTCTGTGCGTAGAGTTAATGGTGCTCTTCCCATAGCTTTAGATTTAAAGAAAAGAGGAGTAAAGGGTCTTATTATCCCTGAAGAGAATGCCCGTGAGGCCTCGGTAGTGGATGACATTGATGTTTTCCCCATTAGGAGTCTTATTCAAATAGTCCAGTTTCTTAACGGTGAGGTCTCTATCCCAGTTTATAAGTGTAACTTGAAGGAAGTACTCAGGCAAAGTTCCATTTATGATATGGACTTCTCTGAGGTGAAAGGTCAGGAACATGTTAAAAGGGCCCTAGAGATCGCTGCTGCCGGCTCCCATAATATTCTCATGATTGGCCCTCCCGGAGTAGGAAAGACTATGTTGGCTCGTCGGATTCCTACTATCCTGCCTGATCTTAGCCTGAATGAAGCTATTGAAACTACCAAGCTTCACAGTGTAACAGGACTTCTCTCGGCTCATCAGGCTCTTATTGGCACTCGCCCTTTTAGGTCTCCTCATCACACTATTTCTGAGGCTGGTCTTATTGGGGGAGGAAGAATTCCCCGGCCAGGCGAAGTATCCCTTTCTCACAACGGAGTCCTCTTTTTAGACGAGCTTTCTGAGTTCCCCCGGCATGTATTAGAATCTTTACGACAGCCTCTAGAAGATGGAATGATAACTGTCTCCCGTGCTCTTACCTCTGTAACTTATCCAGCTAGATTTATGCTGATAGCGGCTATGAACCCCTGTCCTTGCGGATACTTTGGTGATCCCGGACGGGAATGTAGCTGTACCCCCTTAGAGGTTCAGAAGCATCTAAACAAGGTTTCGGGGCCTCTCTTGGATAGGATTGATATACATATCGAAGTAGCGGGAGTAAGAAGGAAAGACCTTTTAGGAAAAGAAGTGGGTGAGCCGTCCGCTCAGATTAAAGAGAGAGTGGATAGAGCAAGAGCTATTCAGAGGGAGCGTTTTAAAAAAGCTACCCTTTACTCTAATGCCCAGATGAATCCCAAGCATATTCGTAGATTCTGTAAGCCTGAGAAGGAAGCAGAAGAGCTCTTGCGCTTGGCTATCCCTGAACTTCGCCTTTCTGCTAGAGCCTACCATAAGGTTCTTAAAATCTCCCGCACCATAGCTGACTTAGAGGAAAAAGAGAAAATAAACTCCAGCCATATTTCTGAAGCTTTACAGTATAGATACTTAGATAGGGAACTCTGGCGAAGATGAAGATAATAACAACAAGAAGCAAGAAGCAAAGAAACAGAGAAGCAAGAAAAAGGAAATAATAGCGAAGTCATCTCTAGATAAATGAAGTATATAATAATTGGAATTTGTAGTTTTTTGATTGCCTATTTATTTGATTTTGTCTCTTTAAAAAAAATCTCTCTGGCAAAGTTAGCTATAGGAGGTGCTGCTGGGATCCTGGGAGTATACTCGATGGTCATGGTTTGTATTCAAAGAGAAAAATTTCTCCTCCCTTTATATTTATCTTACTTAGGCTGGTTTCTTTTGTTTGTTTCCGTGTTTCTCCTTTTTTATTCTCTTTTCTGGGAAATCCCCTTCAAAAAGACTTATACAATCAAGGGAGTAGGAGATAAATTGGTAAAAACGGGAACTTATGCTCTGGTGCGCCACCCTGGAGTTATCTGGTACGCTCTTCTCCTCGTTGCTCTTCTTTTAATTTCCAGATCTAAACTTTTCTTAATCGCCGCCCCTATCTGGATTTTTATGGATATATTGTATGTCTTTATCCAGGAAAAATTTTATTTTATTAAAATGTTTCCCGGATATGAGAAGTATAAAAAAGAGACACCTATGTTAATTCCCACCAGAAAAAGTCTGGCTAGTTTCTTAGCCAGCTTTGGGAAAAGACGATTAAAGAATGAAGAAGAAAGATTAGGGAGAAGATGGTGATTGGTTGGAAATAAGGAAGATAAATGGTTGGTTGAATGGTTAATTAACCATTTACCATTCACCAATTAACCAACGAGGAGGGAGTAAAATGGCAAATGCAACTGAATTATTGAGGCAAGGAAAAACAAGGGAAATCTGGCAAAAGTACTGCGGCTTTATTGACCTATCCCTTGATGAGGTTATGAAGATTCAAGAGCAGCTATTGATGGAGCAAATAGAGCTGCTCAGTAAGTGTGAGCTGGGTAGAAAAATTATGGGTGATAAAATTCCTAAAAGTGTAGAAGAATTTAGAGAAAATGTACCCTTAACCACTTATGAGGAGTATGCCCCTTATTTGTCAAAGAAAAGGGAAGATGTCCTTCCAGAAAAGCCATATATATGGGCTCATACAACTGGTAAAACCGGCCAACATAAATGGGTTCCTTATACAAAGAAGATGTATAAAGCCACGGGTGAGGCTTTCTTGGCTGGGTTCATATTGGGAACTTCTAAGAAAAAAGGGGATTTTCTCCTGAAGGAAAGAGATAGTATCTTCTATTGTGTAGCCCCACCCCCTTATATATCAGGAGTAGGCTACCGTGCCCTGGCTGAAGAATTCAATTTCACCTTTATTCCTCCCCTTGAAGAAGCGGAGAAGATGGATTTTATGGAGAGAATAGAGAAAGCCTTTAAAATATCCCTCATAAAAGGTATGGATGTCTTTGGTGGTTCCTCCAGTGTTTTAGTTAATATAGGACGGAGGTTCAGCGGCGAAGGTGAGAAATCTAAGATGCCTATTTCTTCTCTTTTGCATCCCCTGGCTATGATAAGAATAATTAAGGCCCTCATTAAGAGTAAAATAGCAAAAAGAGGTATACTTCCCAAAGATATCTGGAGACTGAAGGGTATTATATCGGGGGGTACGGATACAA
>JAUVZS010000123.1:0-4852 GCA_030602435.1 Clostridia bacterium | reverse complement strand
GGGTACCAATGTGGTGGTGGGAAACGACGAGAACAGGATCGTCAAAGAGACGTTAAAGGTCTTAGGGGGTAAGAGAAAAAGAGGAGAACGTCCTCAATTTTGGGACGGGGAAGCCGCTGAGAGGATTGTGAAGATCTTCCGAGAACAGAGTAAATAAGATGAGGATATTGATCGATCTTGGTCATCCTGCGCATTTCCATCTTTTTAAGAATGCTGCATTTGAGCTAGAAAAAAGAGGACACCAAATATTTTGGGCCACCCGTAACAAAGATGTGGTTGTTAGACTCTTAGAGAGAAACCGGTTAAGATATGCGATTTTGAGCACTGCCCGCACCGGGTTACTCAAATTCATGGGAGAGTTGGCTAAACACGATTATGAACTCTATAAGATGTCCAAAGAGCTAGATCTTGATTTGATGATAGGGACGTCCATTTTCGCCGCTCAGGTGAGCAAGATAAGCAGAGCCAAGTCCATTATTTTCAACGAGGATGACGCAGCCGCAGGGAAGGTTTTTGCTTGGTTGACATATCCTTTCGCGGATACTGTGGTGACCCCTGATTGCTTGAGAAAGGACAATTTTGGAAAAAAACATGTTAAGCACAGTAGCTATCATGAGTTGGCTTATCTTCATCCCCATTATTTTACGCCGAGTCTGGAGGTATTAGGAGAAGTAGGAGTCGAGCAAGGCGAAAGGTATTTTATTCTAAGATTTGTCTCTCTCCGAGCAAGCCACGACGTTGGAGAGGCTGGTCTTTCTTTTCAGATGCGTCGAAGACTGGTAAATAGACTCTCTCAATTCGGCAAAGTATTTATCAGTGCCGAGGGAGTTTTGCCACCCGAGTTTGCAGAGTATAAGATAGCTGCATCACCGGATAAGATTCATCATCTGCTCTATTACGCCACCATGTTTATTGGAGATAGCCAGACCATGACCGCGGAGGCTGCTGTCCTGGGTACTCCCGCTATCAGGTGTAATACCTTTGTCGGAAGGATTTCTTATTTAGAGGAATTGGAGCACAAATACGGCTTGACTTACGGATTCGTGCCCGGAGAGGAAGAGAGAATGTTCGACAAGATAGTGGAGTTGCTATCCACTGAGGATCTTAAGAAAACCTGGCAGGAAAAACGAAATAGGATGCTTCAGGACAAGATTGATTTGACCCAATGGATGGTAGATTTCATCGATAATTATCCAGAGAGTCTTTATGATTACCAGAGGAGAATGGATGAGTGAATGATTTGTTCTCAATCTGTGAAAATCTCAGGCGCTGGTTTAGAAGAAACCAATATAAAGGTATCGACCCATATCAATTAGACGAGAAAGTTTTTAGCTACGGCAAAAAATTGCCCTTCTTAAGATATATGAGGAAAGCTTTGAAACCCCTTCATTCTCTTATTCCCCGGACGATTTTCGCGAGGCTCGGCCCCATTTATCTTCCTAAAGCCCTGGGGTTAATCATAGGGGGTAACTGTTCTTTGTATAGGCTGAAGGCGAAACAGGGATATCTAGATGAAAATTATCAATTATTGGAGATTCTAAAAAAAATAGGCAGTCCAGGATTTGAGCATACCTGTTGGGGGTGGCCATTTGAATGGGGTCAGCATCCTCGATATCCCAAAAACCTGCCTTTGCCGTGTGTAACTAGCCCCATTGGTCATGCTCTTCTTGACTTTTACAGTATTACCAACGACGATAAAATTCTCGATGTGGCAGAAGATGTGGCCCGATTTTTGATAGAGGAGAATGGCTTCGAAGAGTTTGAGGATAGTCTCTGTTTATTCTACAGTTGTATCGATAAAAATTTGGTCTATAACGGAAATTTAATGGCTTCCGCTTTTCTCTTGCGACTGAGTCAAATTAATTCTACTCAGGCACGGCTGGATTTTGCCAAAAAGGCCCTAAGATTCGTCTTAGACGGCCAAAATAGTGATGGTTCCTGGAATTATTCCCATCAAAAGAGGAGAACCGGAGTAATCGATAATCGTCATTCAGGCTTTGTGTTAGAATCGCTGTCTCAAATCAATGGTATACTTAAGAATGAGAGAGTAGAGTTGGCTCTGGAAAAAGGATGGAAGTACTACCGAGAGAATTTTTTCGAAGATAACCTACCCAAATGCTCGCCATTGCAGGTTTTTCCCATTGACATTCACGATGTGGCTCAAGCTATTATTATCTGTACCGAAATGCAAGATTGGCATCGAGCCGAACAGATTATAGATTTTGCTATAAAGAAGATGTCCAATAAACGGGATGAATTCTATTATAAGTACTTTGGAAATGGAAGGACAAATCAAACCGTCTTTTTCCGGTGGGGACAGGCCTGGGTGTTTAAGGCCTTGAGCCTGTTCCTGGAGAAAAGGGCTGATAAAGCATACCGGGATAAGGCGTGATGGACAATCATAATGTTAAGGGAACCTTTTTTGTTGATGTTTGTAACAGAGAAACTTTGAGGGAGACAGTAATGAGGAAGACCCGTCAACAGATTATTGGGAAATTTCTTCAGAGAAGGCTGAAGTGAAGAAATTATACTACCTGGTAGTGGTATTAGTCTTAAGTTCAGCGGCAATATATCTTTTTTGGTCATCCCGAAGCTTTGACCTCTCAATTTTAGGTCATCTCAGTTCTTCCACCTGGGTGCTGGCAACTTTTCTTTCTCTGCTTTCCTTGTTTGTCTATTTTTTGTGCGTCAACACCCTTTTAAGAGGAATGGGTTTTAGAAGATCTCTGAAGCCTGTGTCTCTTATTATTTTGGCCGCTGGGACGGCCACTCTCGTCAGTCCAGTAAAAATGGGTGTTCCACTGAGGATATTTCTTTTTAAGAAGAGACTGAGCGTGCCTATCTCTGCCGGAGTTGGGGTATTTGCTGTTGAGGTCTCTCTTGAGCTACTGTGGATCACGGTAATTCTTTTACTCCCCGTAGGCCATTTTCATGAGTATGGTAGCCTTCGGGTGATATTGATAGTTTTTAGCTTGTTGTTTGCTCTCTTTTGCGGGGCAGTTCTTCTTAGACCCCGGGAAATTAGTAGATTTTTTTCTCGATTCGTCTTTAAGCGGCAGGCACGCAGGATCATAGATTTTGGAATCTCCTTACAGCAAGGGTTTAAACGAATTTCAAAAGGGGCTCTGGTGTTGGCCGGGGGATTGTTGCTACTGAGATATGTTACTCAGGCAATTTTCCTCTATGTTGTGCTATCAGGATTTGGTTACCCCATGAATCCTTTCTATCTTTTATACGCCAAAATTGTTGGCTATGTTGCGGGAACAGTTTCTATGATACCCATGGGCCTGGGTGCCAAGGATATAACCTTCATGTTTATTTTGTCTAAATTGGGGGTCTCAGAAGAGGTGGCCCTTTCCAGTGCCTTAATAGACAGATTCTTCCATACCTTTTTCCCCTTCTGCCTTGGCGTCATTTCGGCCAGTATCCTGGGAGTGAGATTTCTGGGCAAGGAGAAGAGAGAAGAACTCATAGAGGTTAAGGGCCAGTCACAGAAAAAGAAACGTTAAAACTAAAGAAAAGAGTTTACCTCAGTATAAGGAGTTCCATAGGATGTTAAATGTTGCCGTAGTCGGCACCGGAGAGTGGGGGAGGAACCTGGTGCGAAACTTTCACGAAATAAGGGAGGCCAGTTTAAAGATTTGTTGCGATTTAAACAAGAATAGACTTATGACGATGAAGGAGAAGTTTCCTTATGTCGAGGTGACCACTGATTATAGCAAAGTGCTTGAGGATAAAAATGTTGGTGCGGTAGTTATTGCCACTCCCACGCCAACTCATTTTGATTTAACGAAGATGGCCTTGAAGGCAGGTAAGCATGTCCTTGTAGAAAAGCCTCTGACCTTGGATTATGAGAGGGCCCAAGAATTAGTTGACTTGGCCCGTCGTTGCGGCAGAGTAATAATGGTAGGGCATCTCTTAGAATATCACCCGGCAGTGACGGAGATGAAGAAAAGGGTCTCTCGGAATGAGCTGGGAAAGCTCTGGTATATTTATTCGGAGAGATTAAATCTGGGAAAGGTAAGAACCATGGAGAATGCCTTATGGTGTCTGGCTCCTCACGATATTTCGGTTATCCTCTACCTACTGCATCATACCCCAATAGAAGTCTCAGTCCAGGGAGAATCTTTTCTCCAGAAAGAAAAGGGGGTAGAAGATGTGGTATTCATAAATATTCGGTTTGAAGGCGGGGTTCTTGCTCACATTCACGTCAGTTGGCTGGATCCACATAAGGTGAGGAAGAAGACCTTAGTGGGAAGCAAGAGGATGATGGTTTTTGATGATATGGAAAGCCGCGATAAGCTGAAGATATTCAACAAAGGAGTGGTCAAAAATAGCCTTGATGATAGAGTTGAATTTAACATAAGATACGGAGACGTTTATATTCCCAAGATAGAATGGGCTGAGCCTCTGAGGCTTGAATGTCTTCATTTCATAGAATGCATAGAGGAAAATAAGATCCCGCGTAATGACAATGAGGATGGCTTGAGGGTAGTACGATCCGTCGAAGCCGCCCAGGAATCCTTAGATAAGGGTGGAATACCAGTAAAGATGAAGGAAAGTGAATAATAAAGGTTGCTTTGTCCATCCTTCCTCCTTCATAGAGGGTGATGTCAAGATAGGTAAGGGAACCCAGATCTGGTATTTCTGTCACATAATGTCTGGAGCTAGAATTGGCAAAAACTGTAAAATCGGACAGAATGTATTTATTGATAGAGATGCAAGAGTGGGAAACGGGGTAAAGATTGAAAACAATGTCTCGGTCTATAGAGGGGTCACCTTAGAGGACTACGTCTTTTGTGGTCCTTCGGCGGTCTTTACCAACGTCGTAAATCCTCGTTCTGCTCATCCT
>JAUVZS010000095.1:0-5592 GCA_030602435.1 Clostridia bacterium | reverse complement strand
AGAGGGAAACACAGACTCAAAGTAGATCCTTTTATGTAAATGTCAACATTTTGGCGCTTTCTTTTATGCTTCAAGGAGGGGCATTAAGAACTATACCGGGAGGCTAGCTTCGTCTTTTATTACTCCCAGAGGATAGGAGGGAATCATCTTTTCTTCCATCCATTTGAGAGAATCAAGCTCACTATCTGCACCATAAAAAATCCTTATGCGCGGTTTATCGTTACATTTTATAATTCTTTCTCATAATCACTTTACACTTCTTCTTTGACAAACTCTCCTTTGTAGACTATTATGGTAAATTGAGTAGGAGAGAATGAAAAATTTTGGGTCTATATCTATCAAAGAAAAGATACTCATAGTCTGCCAGGTAATAGCTGGAGAAAAGATTCAGCGCGTAGCTAGAAGGCACAAAGTAAGTAGGCCCTCTGTTTATGCCTGGACCCAGAAAGCTTCGGATATTCTGGAGCAAGCACTAAAACCGGGGAAACGCGGACCTAAGTTCAAAAAAGGTAAAGTTGATACAAAAGATGAGACAATTGAAGAACAAAAGATGAAGATAGAGGAGTTAAACGATATCATCAGCGAGAAAGAGAAACAGATTAAAAACTTAAAAGGGAAGATAAATCTTCAGAAAAATAGCCTTCCCCGTCCTTTAAAGTGTCCCCATTGTGGGTTTGAGAAGATCTACAAAAATGGTACCTATAAGATAAAGCCAGAAAGATTCTTTGAGCAGCTACTAAAAAAAGACAAAGAAATAGAGATAACAATCCAGCAGTTCATCTGTCCTTACTGTAGAAGCTCTGTTTATACGCAAGAGAAAAAGAGAAAAATGATTCTTTTTTAATGCCCACCGTGTTCCAGGATTTGCCTCCCAAAGGAATTTTCAAACCAAAACAAACTCATTATAGTGTAAAATAATTACGAGTTTTCAGAATCACGTTCAGGGTAAAGTGGATAAAATCTCTTTTTTTGTCCTGAAAGACCGTTGAAATATAGATTCACTCTCAATTTTTGGGATTTCGTTCGGGATCTTGACTTCTCCATAGAATAAGGTAAAATATTGTTAGTATATTCTTATGTAAGTAGTTAATTATAATGAAAATCGAAAAAAGTGTTCCTATTCCTCTATATTATCGGTTAGCAGAGATCCTTAAAGCAAAAATTCTGGATTCAGAATTTGAGATTGGTGAAACTCTCCCAACTGAGGCTGAATTACAAGAGGAGTATCAAGTTAGCAGACCGACAGCGAGACAAGCACTGGAGCTTTTGATAAAACAGGGATTCTTAAAAAGAGAACGTGGAAAAACTCCTTATGTTGCTCAAAGAAAATTAGAACATCGTGTAGGAATTATCTCCAGTTTTACGGAAGACATGATAGCTAAAGGCTTAAAACCGAGCACCAAAATTCTCTCCCTCCGTTATAAAAATCCTCCCAAGATTGTGGCAAAATATTTAAAAACTGCTCCCAATGAAGGGGTAGTTTTTTTAAAAAGACTGCGGTTTGTAAATGATGAACCTATCTCTATTAGCAGTAGTTATATTCTTAAACATCTTGTTCCCGGTCTTGTAGAAAAAGGACTATCCAGCGAATCGTTATATCAAACTTTTGAAAAGGATTATGGAATAACTCTTTCCGAAACAGATGAGACAATACAAGCTGTAGTTGCAGGAAAGAAGGAAGCGGAATTATTAGATATTCCTGTTGATTCTCCGGTCCTTTTAGTGCATCGAATTGTTAAGGATGATAAAGGACTGACAGTTGAGTATAACATTGCTATTTCCAGAGGAGATAAATTTAAATACCGTACCATACTAAGAGGCAGGGGGTAACTTTTGTCTTGAAGTAAAATTAGGAAATAGGCATAAAAAGATGAAAGAAAGGAGGTGGTGATAATAATCATCATAAAAGAGGATCGTTTAGTGGGTTAGAAATTAAGGAGGAAAAAATGAAGAGTAAAGTTGTCAAATTGTGTCTGCGTAGTGTTATGTTCTTGGTAGCGATTTCTCTATTAAGTGGAACTTTTGCTTGCCTACAAGCGGAAGAGATAAATTGGGCAAAAGAACTGAAAAATTGGGAAGGAAGAGAATTAAGAGTAATAATGATCGCGGATCCCTGGGTTGATGCTTTTTCGGTGATTAATCCTGAGTTTGAGAAATTAACTGGAGCTAAGGTGACGGTTGACGCCTACCCATATGATGGGACCCATGAAAAGCAAATTATGCTAGGTGCAGGACGTTCTGCTGACTATGATGTGATCGTTCTAGACTGTCCTTGGGTGGGTGAATTTGCTGAAGTAGGATTTGTGGAAGATCTCACACCCTATATGAAAGCTTCTAATCCCGAAGTGGTAGCTTGGGATGATTATCTGGAAGCTTATAAAAGAGTTGCTACCTGGAAAGGAGAGATTACAGGTATGCCATTTGGAGCATATCACGTTCTGTTTCACTACAGGAAAGATTTATTTGGTGAAGCAGGTTTTACTCCTCCCAAGACCTTGGAAGAATGGAAAAAAATTGGAGCTTTCTTCACCAACAATCCAAAATATCCAGGCCTTTATGGAACTGCACTGAATTATTTCCGTGGTGCACCTATTGGTCAGGGCTGGTTTGAGTATATCTGGAACGTTGGTGGAAAACCTTTCGAAAGTAACTATCCAGGCTCCCCCGATCCCTATGCTGATATGACTCCTAAGATTAATTCCCCTGAAGGAATAGAAGTGGTACAATTGTTTATTGATATGGTCAAATATGGACCTCCAGGGGTAACCTCGTATGCTTGGGATGAAAGAGCAACAGCTTTTGCTATGGGGAAAATAGCTATGGTAAGTGTCTGGTCAGCCAGAACTCCCTTATTCGTAGACCCAGCTCGATCAGAAGTTACTGATAAGTTCGCTACTGCCGTAGTTCCTGCCAAAAAAGGAGTTAAAACTGTTCCTCCGCTTGGTGGATGGGTGATGGGTATAAATAAATTCGGTGTTCAAAAAGATCTCGCTTGGGATTATATTAAGTGGTTCACTAGCATTCCGATACACAAAGAATTTATGAAAGCAAAACCTATAGGAGGCCCACCCAGTAGATACTCGGCAATGTTGGATCCTGAGCTAAACAAAATGTTCCCTTGGTATAAGGCCATATACGAATCAGCTAAACTTACCTATGAGGACTGCCGGCCAAGAATCCCAGAAAGTTTTGAGATTATTGATACCATAGGGCTGTATACCTCTAAAGCGGTAGGTGGTGAGTTAACTGCAGAAAAAGCTATGGAGGAAGCGGAGAAGAAGATTAAGAGTGTTTTGGCAACGGGCGGATATTATATTCGGGAATAACGAATAAAAGCGGGTAGATAATGAATAAAAGCTGGCTGAACGCTCCATAATCGGTCGTTCAGTCAGCTTTTTGGAATATTTAGTTTGACGAGAGTGGTAGTTATTATTAAAAATGAGTAAAAACGCGAGAGTTATAAAATACGTTTTTGTTTTACCTGCAATTATTTATCTAATTTTACTCACAATTTATCCTCTAATATACTCTCTTAAGATAAGTGTTACTACTTTAAACATAGCAAGGCCCTACCCACCCCAATATATAGGTCTTAGTAATTTTGTAGAATTACTAAAGGATTCTATATTTCTTACTGCAATGAAAAATACCTTTTTTCTTACAGTCCTTAGCATTTGTGCAGAATTTATCTTGGGGTTTATTATAGCAAGATTTTTTTTTATGGGAGCAAATCTTAAACTTAAAGGCGTAGGTTTATTGAGAACTATTTATATGTTGCCTATGATGGTTACACCCCTAGTTTTTGGATTGATATGGCTTTACATATTTAATCCTACCTTGGGAGTAGCTAACTATCTTTTGAGTCTTTTAGGTTTTCCACCTATATCATGGTTTGGAAGTACTAATATAGCTTTATATTCTATTGTTCTGATTAACGTATGGGAATGGACACCGTTTATGATGTTACTATGTCTTGCTGGTCTTTCAACTATTCCCCCTGAGTTATTTGAGGTAGCAAGAATTGATGGAGCTGGCTGGCATCAAAGTATAGCTTTTATAGAATTACCCTTGGTAAGGCGAGTTATACTTATTGGATTAATGATAAGAATCATGGATAATTTCAGACTGTTTGACTTAGTTTATGTAACAACTGGTGGTGGGCCGGGAAGTTCCACAGAGACTCTTAGTATGTTTACCTACAGACAATCTTTTATGTTTTTTAATGTAGGCTATGGAGCCGCTGCCTCGATCATAATTCTCATTTTAGGAATTATCCTTGCCCAGATACTTATAAAGTCTGTGTGGGGTAAAGAAGAATATGCGTAAAAGAGAAATTAGGACAACTCTATTGTATGTTGTTCTAATATTGATAACGTTTCTCAGTATCTCTCCATTAATATGGATATTTTTGACTGCTTTTAAGATTCGTAGGGAGATATTCGCTATCCCACCGGTATGGATACCAAAACCTCCAACTTTAAATAACTTTATCAGCATCTTTACAGGAGGATTTTCTCGTACTCCTTTTATTTACAACTCTATAATTATTAGCTTATCCACTACTCTGTTAGCTATGATAATTGCCACCATGGCAGCATATGGCTTTGCCAAATTTAGAGTTCCTCGTAGTAAAGATATCGAATTCTGGATCCTTAGTACCCGAATGATGCCCCCTATTGCTGTAGTTATCCCTCTTTTTCTGCTCTTCAGAAATGTTGGTCTTCTTGATACCAGAAGAGGCTTAATAATAGTGTATATAGCTTTTAACCTACCTTTTGCCGTATGGATGATGAGCATTTTTTTCAGACAACTTCCAAGAGAGATTGAGGAAGCTGCGATAATTGATGGATGCTCAACATTTAGTCTTTTACGTTATATTAGTTTACCACTTGTCGTACCTGGTTTAGCCGTTGTTGCCATATTTACCTTTTATTTTACTTGGAATGAGCTTTTATTTGCATTGATTCTTACCGGTAGAGCAGCAAAGACCTTCCCGGTTTCCATCTCTGAATTTAGGGGGGTGGTAAATATTAGATGGGGACCCATGGCTGCCTCCTCAATTGTTCATATTGCTCCAGTTATAGTTATAACCTTCCTTCTTCAAAAATACATAATAGCTGGATTAACTTTAGGGGCCATTAAGAAGTGATCTTCCCCAAGACAAGATTTAATCCCCCCTATTTCATGGGAATCGACGGTGGTACAGAAAGCATTTTCCATGATCATTCTCGAGGTGGATGGCCAAGAGAATTCCATAGGGAGATTGGTCTTTCAGAACTTCTCGAAAAATTTTCTCTTTGAATTCAATGTTAAATGTATAAAAGTGAGCTATTGACCCTTTCCTCTAAACAAAATCCCCCATTTATCTATATTTTAGATCACAGAAAGACGCCATTTTGGCGTCTTTTTTACTTACTGGAGATTTCCCAAAAATTCATATAGTTTTTCCCAGGATGCTGAATTAAAGGGGAACTCTGAAGATGAGAAAGTGGAAAAGGACTTTCTGGGTGACAAAGCTTAAGATTTTGGATAGAATTTGGGGAAACTCCTCGAGGCCGCCTGAGGAGACGTAAGCTATTACTCCAAGTGTGT
>JAUVZS010000009.1:0-12310 GCA_030602435.1 Clostridia bacterium | reverse complement strand
GGAGGGAGGAGTGGGAGCACTTGCTTTTTCCTTTTATAAACTGATAATAGGGGAAGAAAGATTTGAAACCATTCTCAATATGCTTATCAAGGAGAGGAAGGTAGAAGTTCTTTCCTCGCCTCGGGTAACTACTATAAGTGGAGAGGTGGCTGGAATATATGTTGTCGAGGATGTTCCTTACCTAGCTGATGTTACTTATACTGAAGAGGGGAAACCTATGGAGGATTGGGATTATGCTACGGTAGGAGTGATTCTCCAAATATTACCTAAAATTGTGGGAGACGATTTAGTTCAGATGTCTATTGTTCCTATAGTGGGTGACTATGAGTATACAGCGGAAGGCGGTACTAAACGTCCCATTTTCAAACGTCAAATTTCTCCTACCAATATTACTGTTAGAAGTGGGGAATCTATTGTAATTGGAGGGTTGATACAGAAGAAAAAGACAAAAATCCAAACTCGCTTTCCTATTCTCTCTTATCTTCCTATTATAGGCAATCTTTTTAAGAGCTGGAGGGAAGTAGAGGAAAGCAGAAATCTTCTCATAACGGTTAAACCCCGTATTATTACACCAAGGGAAATAAAGGGGAGAACCAAGAAAGTATTTTGTTTCAAATATGCTCTGGCCAGTGAGATGGCTGAGCAGATAAGTGAAGTTATCTCTGTTCAAGGAGTAGTGGAGTTAAATCCTAAAGAGGCTCCTCCTAATTCGGTTCTGGTGAGGGATAATGAGGATATAATAGAAATTATACAAAAGATGCTTGACAAAATTGGTACTTTTGAGTGGCAAAAAAAACAGAGGACATTCCTTCTTCGCTTTTCTTCTCCTGAGCTGATAGAAGAGGTTCTTCTATCGTCGAGTCTGCTTTCCTCAGGAGGTTCTATCCAAATTGACGAAGCCACCAATAGTTTAATCATAGAAGATGGAGCTTACCAACTTTCACGGATAGAGAAGGCTATATCTTTATTGGAAAAGTCCAATCAAACTCCGTAGAGAAAAAGAAGGATTAAGATGCGAAAATTAAAAATTGGGCTGCCCAAGGGTAGTCTGGAAAAGATGAGTATTGACTTATTCAGGAGAGCTGGTTATCAAATCAGGATAGGGGAAAGATCCTACGCTCCTTTTATTGATGATGAAGAATTAGAATGTTTATTAATCCGAACTCAGGAGATTCCTCTTTATGTGGGAAAAGGGATGCTGGATGTAGGGTTGGCTGGCTATGATTGGATTCTGGAAAGAGGAACTATTGTAAAAAAGGTTAAGGAGTTAGCTTATTCCAAACAGGGATTAAGAAAAGTAAGATGGGTGCTGGCTGTTCCTGTTGACTCGGAGATAAAAAAAGTAAAGGATTTAGAAGGAAAAAGAATAGCTACAGAATTAGTTCGGGTAACCAGAAATTACCTGGAAGAGAAAGGGATAGCTGCAGAGGTAGAGTTTTCCTGGGGAACTACAGAGGTGAAACCTCCTCATTTAGTAGATGCTATCGTTGAGCTTACAGAGACAGGAAGGTCCCTGGAAGCTAACAATCTTCGTATTGTAGATACAGTTTTAAGTTCTGCCACCTGGTTGATTGCTAATCCATCCTCCTGGGAGGATACCTGGAAAAGAGAAAAAATCAAGAATTTGGCTATTTTACTAGAGGGGGCATTAGAGGGGTTGGGAAAAGTAGGGCTAAAGATGAATGTTTCTCAGGCTAATCTACAAAAGGTGCTTAATGCTCTGCCTGCTTTAAAAAACCCCACCATTTCTAAACTTAGCCAGGAAGATTGGTGGGCGGTGGAGGTAATTCTGGATGAATCTCAGGCCAGAGAGCTGATTCCTAGAGTTAAGAAATTAGGGGCAGAGGGAATTGTAGAATATCCTTTGAATAAAGTAGTCTATTAAATCGTATTGCGTTGTGCGTGATGCGTATTGCGTACAGTACCCTCTCCCCCTTGGGGAGAGGGATAGGGTGAGGGGGATTTGAGAATTGTCTAAGGTTCAAGTGAGTGTGGTGATGGGGAGTGAGTCTGACCGTCCGGTGATGAAGGATTGTTTAGAGACCCTGGATAAATTTGCCATTTCCTATGAAGTAAAGGTTCTTTCAGCTCATCGAATGCCTGAGGCTACTGCAAGCTATGCTAGGGACTTAAGACAGCGAGGTATAAAGGTAGTTATTGCGGGAGCAGGAGGAGCAGCGCACCTGTCAGGAGTAATTGCTGCTTATACCACCCTGCCGGTAATTGGAATACCTCTGGCTTCTTCGTCTTTACAAGGTATAGACGCTTTATATTCTATTGTTCAGATGCCGGGCGGAGTGCCTGTTGCTTCTATGGGGATAGGGAGTACAGGAGCTAAAAATGCAGCCATTCTAGCTGCCGAAATACTATCTTTATCCTCCTCTGATTTAGAGGAAAGGCTAAAACAGTATAAGGCTAAGCTCGCCCAAAATCGAATGAATAGCATTTAGCGTAGTAAAAGGGACAGGCTACTTTTTGTCCAAGAATAAATCTAGTAGAAAAAAAGTAGCCTGTCCCTTTTACTATCAAGGAGGATTTCATGCCTAAGAAAATCAAAATTATAGCGGGAGAAATTAAGAGGATAGCTATTTTAAATGATTCTCCTATGGCCCAGGTTTTGTGGAAGTCCCTTCCTCTAGAGTCTTCTGTTAATCGTTGGGGTGATGAGATTTATTTTTCTACTTCTCTAAAGGAAGCCGGGGGAGAAAAGAGAAAAATAGTAGACAAAGGAGATATAGCCTTTTGGTCTCCAGGAAGCGCCCTTTGTATTTTCTTTGGCCTCACTCCGGCCAGCAGAGGAGAGGAAATTAGGCCAGCCAGTGAGGTAATCCTTGTAGGGAAGGTAGAGGGAGATCTGGAGGAATTTAAAAAGGTAGAGGATGGAAAAAGAATAAGAATAGAGGAGGCTTAATTATGCCGAAAGGCGTCAAAGATGTACGAGCACGACAAATTCTGGATTCTCGGGGAAATCCCACTGTAGAGGTGGAAGTAACACTAGAGGATGGGTCCAGAGGTAGAGCTGCTGTTCCTTCAGGAGCTTCTACAGGAGAGTATGAGGCGGTGGAGTTAAGAGACGGGGGGAAAAGATGGATGGGTAAGGGAGTAACTAAGGCGGTAAGAAATGTGAATGAGGTTATCTTTCCAAGAATTAGAGGCAAAGATGCTCTCCATCAGACCGAGATGGATAAGTTATTAATTGCCTTAGATGGGACAGCCAATAAACAAAAATTGGGAGCAAATGCTATTTTAGGTGTTTCTTTAGCTACAGCAAAGGCAGCCGCTAGCTCTTCGGGGCTGCCCCTTTACAGATATTTAGGAGGAAAAAAGGCAAAGATACTCCCCCTTCCCATGATGAATGTTTTAAATGGGGGAAAGCACGCTGATAATAATGTAGATTTGCAAGAATTTATGATTATGCCTATAGGGGCTTCTAGTTTTGAGGAGGCTCTCTGTATTTCTTGCGAAACCTTCCACTATCTAAAGATGGTTTTGAAGAAAAAGGGTTATAATACAGCAGTAGGAGATGAGGGGGGTTTTGCTCCTAATCTTTCTTCTAATAGAGAGGCTCTGGAGGCAATTATGGAGGCTATAAATAGAGCGGGATATAAAGGAGGAAAGGATATAGCCTTAGCTTTGGATCCTGCTGCTTCCAGTTTTTATGAGGAGGAAACCTACATCTTGAAAGCTGAAAAGAGCCCGAAGAAAAATTCCCAAGAGATGGTTGAGTTCTATGAGAATCTAGTGGCTGATTTTCCCATTTTTTCTATAGAAGATGGATTGGCAGAGGATGACTGGGAGGGTTGGAAATTATTAACCCAGAAATTGGGAAGAAAAATTCAGCTAGTAGGAGATGATCTTTTTGTTACCAATACTCAGCGTTTCAAGAAAGGAATAGATATGGGAGTGGCTAATTCTATTCTCATCAAACTAAATCAGATTGGCACCCTTACCGAAACTATTGAGGCCATTCAGATGGCTAAAAAATATGGTTATACAGCGGTTGTCTCTCATAGATCAGGGGAGACTGAAGATACTACTATCTCTGATTTGGTTGTGGGAATGGGAACAGGTCAGATTAAGGCGGGCTCCTGCTGCCGAAGTGAGAGGATAGCCAAATATAATCAGCTTCTAAGAATAGAGGAAGAATTGGGGAGTGAAGCTATCTATCCTGGCAAAGAGGCATTGAAATGCACAAAATTACTTTAATTCCAGGGGATGGAATTGGCCCTGAGATAACCGGGGCGGCGCAGCGCTGCCTGGAAGCTACTGGAGTGAGGATTGAATGGGAAGTTGTAGAGGCAGGAATGTCAGCTATAGAGAAATACAATTGTCTCCTTCCTCCTTCGGTGATTGACTCCATAAAGAGAAATAAAGTAGCCTGGAAAGGTCCCATTACCACACCGGTAGGGGAAGGCTTTCGTAGTGTAAACGTAGCTTTGAGAAAGGCTCTGGATTTATATATCTGCCTTCGGCCTTATAAGTATTATCCTGGGGTTAGAACTAACTTCCACCATGTAGATATAGTGGTGATGCGAGAAAATACAGAGGATTTATATGCGGGGATTGAGTTCGAGGAAGGCAGGAAAAAGACAAAAGAGCTCATCAATTTTATTCATAAATTGGAAGGCACAAAAATAAAAGAGGATTCAGGAATTAGCATTAAGCCTATTTCTATCTATGCTTCTAAAAAAATAGTAGAAGCTGCTTTTAAATATGCTCTTAGGAATAATAGAAAAAAGGTGACCGCTGTCCATAAAGCTAATATTATGAAGTTTAGTGATGGACTATTCTTGAAGGTAGCCAGGGAAGTAGCTCATAAATATGAGGGAAAAGTGGAGTTTGAGGAAAGATTAATCGATAATATGTGTATGCAGCTGGTTCAAAAGCCCGAAAACTATGATGTTTTGGTGCTGCCCAATCTTTATGGAGATATTATTTCTGATCTATGTGCAGGTCTAGTAGGAGGGCTGGGGATAGCGCCGGGAGCAAACATAGGAGATGAGTATGCTGTCTTTGAACCCACCCATGGCAGTGCTCCTAAATATAAGGGAATGGACAAAGTTAATCCTACAGGGATGATTCTTTCCGGAGTGATGATGCTTAAGTTTTTAGGAGAAAAAGAGGCTGCTGATAGACTGGAGAGCGCAGTAGCTAGAGTGATTGAGGAAGGAAAGGAAGTTACCTATGACTTAAAACCTACCTCCAATGATCCTACCGCCGTGGGGACAAAGGAAATGGCCGAAGCTATTATAGAGAGAATAAAATGAAGAAACACCAAAAGCCTTGCACTTTTTCCTATTTATGTTAGAATGGTAGCGGAAATAAAATCGTATATAGTATGTAGTATATCGTACATCGTGAAGAAAAAAATCCTTTCTCCAGCTGTAAGCAGAGTGGTGAGTGGCGCCCTCTCCCCTTTTCCAGCGATAAGCTTTAAGTAGCGGTCGGATTCATCCGACTACAATTGCGCGGACCTGTGTCTGCCGTGCTCTGGCACAGGCAGGTAAATCGCACCGCTACTCTTTACAGCTTACAGCTTTTTCGGGTGAGGGGATACGATATATGAAGTACGAACGATGAAATGCGAGTAAAAAGATGAATGATCAAAAACCTAAAGGTCCTTTACCACCCAAACAACCTCCAAAGAAGAATAAATTCAACAGAAACCTTTTTCTTCTTCTTGTAATATTCTTGATTGTGATTTCTCTCTTTAATTTCATCCGTCTGGGATCCGGGGTGGAGCAGACCGAACTTTCCTACACTCAGTTTCTAAGCATGGTGGAGAGAGGTCAGATCGACAAGGTTACCATAAAGGGTCACCTTATAAGTGGAAAGATTGATGAAGAACTTCGATTTAACACGTATGCTCCTGAGGACCCTGAGTTAATTAAGACTTTGCGGGAAAAGGGGGTGGAGATCGAAGCTTATCCAGAAGGCTCTTCCTGGTTAGTTAGCCTTTTGGGAGGGCTCTTGCCTATTTTGATATTTGTAGGAATCTGGATTTATATTGTTAGACAGATGCGTATTACTGGGAATAGAGCCCTTTCTTTTGGCAAGAGTAGAGCTAGAATGACTTCCAAGGATGCAGTCAAAGTTACCTTTAAGGATGTGGCTGGGGCAGAGGAGGCTAAGGAGGAGCTTCAGGAGATAATTGAGTTTTTAAAGCATCCTCAGAAATTTCAAAGGCTGGGAGCGAAGATTCCCAAAGGAATACTCTTAGTCGGTCCTCCTGGATGTGGAAAAACTCTTCTAGCAAGAGCTGTAGCTGGAGAAGCTGGCGTTCCTTTTTTCAACATTAGTGGTTCAGATTTTGTGGAGATGTTTGTAGGAGTGGGAGCTTCAAGAGTGCGCGATCTCTTTGAACAAGGGAAAAAAAGTGCTCCTTCTATTATTTTTATTGATGAGCTGGATGCCGTAGGTAGGCAGAGGTTTGCGGGTATTGGAGGAGGGCATGACGAAAAGGAACAGACCTTAAATCAGTTGCTCGTAGAACTGGATGGTTTTAGCCCTCGTAAAGGGGTGATAGTTATGGGGGCTACTAACCGCCCTGACGTTTTAGATATAGCTCTTCTTAGACCAGGAAGGTTTGATCGCCGAATTACTGTTAACATTCCTGATATAAAAGAAAGAGAGGCTATTATAGCTCTTCATATGAAAAATAAACCTATAGCCAAAGAAGTGGACATTAAGGTTTTAGCACGAAGAACCCCTGGTTTTGTGGGTTCAGATATAGAGAATTTGGTCAACGAAGCCTCTTTGCTGGCTGCCCGCAGGAATAGGAACAATATTAGCATGGAGGAATTTGAGGAAGCTATTGATAGAGTAATTGCCGGGCCAGAGAAGAAGTCAAGGATTATGCGGGAGAAGGAAAAGAAAATCATTGCCTATCACGAGAGTGGCCATACCCTGGTAGGGAATCTTCTTCCTCACGCTGATCCCATTCATAAAGTATCTATTATTCCTCGGGGTTCTGTAGCTCTGGGATATACCCTGCAGTTACCTTTGGAAGATAGGTATCTGACTACTAAGTCGGAACTACTAGATAGATTGAGCGTTCTTTTAGCTGGACGAGCTAGCGAGGAGCTTATACTTAAAGAAGCAAGCACAGGGGCTCAGAATGACCTTGAACAGGCTACTTACATAGCAAGAAAGATGGTTTGTGATTATGGAATGAGCGAGAAATTAGGTCCGGTCGCTTTAGGCAAGGGAAATGGTGAAGTCTTTCTCGGCCGGGACTTTCTCAAGGAAAAAAACTACAGTGAGGAATTAGCTTTTGACATTGATAAAGAGATTTTTCGCATCGTCAAAGAATCCTATGAGAGGGCCCTCAAGATTTTAAGAAGGTATAAAGACAAACTCATACGCCTGGCTGAGTTTTTAGAAAAAAAAGAGGTTTTAGAAAAAGATGATATAGAGAAAATTTTGGGTAAAAAGATAACAGAAGAGAGTGTGGCAAATAAAAAGGCAAAGGTAAAGAGTAATAAGAGTAATAAAAGAAAAGCAGTTTCCAAAAAGACAAATGGATATAAATCCTCGAGTTCTCAGCCTAAGAAATGAAAGGGGTGTTAAGGAAGAATTAAGAAAAATCGGGGTTAGCCGAGAAGGCGAAAAGATTCTCTCCCAGAAGACTCACCTTTATCTCATCAAGTTAGAAGGAATTTCCTCCCAGGCAGCTAATCTTTTAAAGCAAGAGATGCTTTCGGTTTCGGGGGATGCAGCCATCAAAAGAGAAGTAGCATCTTTCACTACTTCAAGAAGCGATGTTCTACTCATAGGAACACAGGCGCAGTATAAAAGAATTCTTCCTCGGCTGAGACGCCAGCCATTTAACCTACCTATCCTTTCGGATAAAATAGAAGAGGCTCTCAAAAATTTTAAGCGAGAGAATTTTATTCTTCCCTTTAAAGATAGCTCGTTAGATTTGACAAAAAAAGTAGCTGTAATGGGGATATTAAATCTCACCCCAGATTCCTTTTATGATGGAGGTAAATACACTCAAGAAAAGGAAGCTCTGAGGCGAGTGGAAGAGATGATTTCTCAGGGAGCCGATATAATAGATGTGGGAGGAGAGTCCACTCGGCCAGGAGCAAAAAGGGTAGATCTTGAGGAGGAGATAAGAAGGATTATTCCTGTTATAGAGAGAATAAAGTCTCTCTTCCAGGTTCCTATTTCCATCGATACCTATAAAGCAGGGGTAGCTAAAAAAGCCATAGAAGCAGGGGCGGATATGGTCAATGACATAAGTGGGCTAAGATTCGATGAAAAATTACCATGGGTAATAGCCAAATATAAAGTGCCTTTGGTAGTGATGCATATAAAAGGGACTCCAGGAGATATGCAGGATAATCCTCACTATGATTCATTGATGGGGGAGATTATCTCTTACCTGGTCCAGAGTATAAGGTTAGCTGAGGAAGCAGGAGTTGATAGAGGAAAACTCGTTCTCGACCCAGGAATTGGTTTTGGCAAGACCACTTCTCACAACTTAGAAATTATAAGCAGACTAAGTGAGCTAAGGAGCCTGGGTAGGCCAATTTTAATCGGTGTTTCCCGTAAGTCCTTTATCGGTAATGTTTTAAATCTTCCCTTGAAGGAGCGTTTGGAAGGAAGCCTGGCTGCTGTGAGTTTAGCTGTTAGCCAGGGAGCGAGGATAATAAGAACCCACGATGTAAAGGAGACCCGCCGGGCAGTGGATTTAACGGGGGCTGTTATAAATCGTATATAGTACATCGTATGTCGTATATCGTGAAAACAACAGGAAAAGCGGACAGGCTGCTTTTTCCTCTCCCCTGCGGGGAGAGGATTGAGGTGAGGGGGCTACGAACCATGAACTATGAACAACGAACTATCTTAGGGATAGATCCGGGAACAGCTGCTACTGGATATGGAATTCTTACCATTGAAAGAGACCCGCAGGTTATGGAATATGGCTGTATCCATACTTCTTCTGATGAAGAAATGCCTCATCGTTTAAGAACTATCTACCAGAAGGTAAGCAATATTATTCAGAAATACCATCCGCAAGAAGTAGCCATTGAGCAAATTTACTTTAGTAAAAATGCTAAGACTGTTCTTTCTGTGGGACAGGCGCGGGGAGTAATTATACTGGCCGTCTCAAGTAAAGGAGTTAAAGTCTTTGATTATACTCCTCTCGAGATAAAACAGGCTGTCACCGGTTATGGGTGGGCAAAAAAGCATCAGGTTCAGCATATGGTTAAGGACCTACTCCATCTTGACCATATTCCCTCCTCTGACGATGCAGCAGATGCTCTCGCCGTTGCCCTCTGCCATTACTATTCCAGAAGACTGATGAGGGAAGAATAAAAATGGAAAATAGGGACATATGTCCTGATTGACATTTTGGAGTTATATTTTCCTTCGAGAAATTCCCCCTCCTGGTCCTCTGCCAGCGGCTCTTGGCTGAATATGGTGCAGTCTTCTTTTTTTAATATCTTTTTTCCTGTTAAGTTTTCTTACGGGAAATCGAGTCTTATAACCTTTGTAAGCCATAATAGACCTCCTTCCCTATAGTGCTTATTTATCTCTTCCCTATAGGCATTATGCATAAAGGTTGTTCGTTATCTCTCATATTCATAATCTTTTTTACTTCATCATCATAAAACGCCCCCACCACAACTGTTCCAAGATTTAAAGAAACTGCTTGTAGATAGACATTTTGAGCTGCATGACCAACCTCAATATCTACGTATCTTATGCCCTTTTTCCCATATTTGGCCGTTGTCCTCTCATAAACTGCAGAAAATACTATAGCCGCTGCGCCGTTTCTAACCCAGTCTTGGCCAAGAGCAGCATCGGATAGTTCAATTCTTTTATCACCTTCTTCAATTCTCACCAGTCCGTGCTCATCAGGTTTGTATTTATAAATTCCCTGGGGGAGGTTAATCACATTTCCAATAACAACATAAAGTTCAAGTGGATAGAGAGCTCCTGCAGAAGGAGCTGTTCTGAGGCCTCTTTTATCTGTAATTCCCTGTGCAGCCCAGAGAAGTTGTGATAATTCTTTGAGTTTCAACGGCTCATCTTTATAATCTCTAATCGACCTTCGCTCTGACAAAGCCTTTTCGATTGAAGTATTGCTGACATATCTGGGCTCAGGTAGTTTTATCATCTCTGGTCCATACGTTGGAGTGATTTTTTTCTGCGCCTTTGGTAGTAACATCAGATAGATTCCTATTCCCACACCTATTACAATAATAGCTAATATTAGCATATATTTTTTCATTTTTTTTCACTTGTTTGTAATTTACCTCTATCTATATTGCCTGTCAATCTGCAGACAATAAAAGAAGCTTACCGAAGGCAATTTAGGAAAATCTCTGATTTTTTTTGTTATATACCGATGAACTGAAGATATTATAAGACAAGTTAAAACCATTCATTTTACTATGGGTGATGCATTCTCATCAAAGGGGTTTGTTCTCATAGCCAGAGAAAAGAGATAGGGATAATTATCTTTCAAATGCCTCATATAATCCAACCATTGCTGAACTAGTAAGGTATATGCTCTTTTTATATCGCCGGCGAGATGTTCATAGTCGGTATCTGGTAATTCTCTTAAATCTTTCCTATGGGCTAATTCCTCTGTCAGATGAAAAACCGCCCGAAGAAGCTCTGTAAAGGATTCATGTTCTAACAAATTGGGATTTTCCAATAGTCGCAGTAAAAAATTTCCTTTTCCTACTAGAAAACCACGTAAATCTTCTAAATTAACCTTTTTAATTCCAACTTCGTACTCATAGTTCTCAAGGCGTTTGCTGACCCTAGAAAATTCTTGTTCAGACCAACCGTTAGCCACAATAAGCTCCTTTCTAATTTTATCCAGTTTAGGGTCAAAATCGGAAAAATAAGTTAATAGCTTTGTTCCCACTTCACTAAAGAAGGCTCCTATAACCATATTCAACTTTTCTAGCCTGGCGCGTTTTTCTCTTTTACTGAGAATCTGGTGTATTATTAAAGTAACCAGCAAAACCTCGATAAAGACAAAGGCGATGTCACCCACTAGATAAATGAGGATATGGTGGGGGTCTCTGAAAATGATGTAATGAATAAAATAAACAAGGGCAGATAGTAAAATTAAGGATATGCCTAAGATAATTTGCCAACTGAATTTTTTCATCTATCATCACTCCTTATGAGAGATAATTCAATAATCATGCCATCTAACAAGCAGTAGTTTACGAAGTTGCGAAGCAATTTGTCAATTGCGTTTAACAATGCCACAAGCCCGAAGTCAGACGAAGTAGTGCTTTAGTTATTATATGCCAAAATCTTAATAAAACAAGAGCAATCGGTAAGGGGGGAGGTTAGCTTGCTTTTTGTCAGGACTGTGCTAAATTAATTTTAAGCTAGATTTGGCAAGCTTCTTTAAAAAATAGTTCATATATCGCATGTCGTAAAAGAACTGAGGCCGACGAGATACGAACAACGAGCGACGAACAACGAACTTAAAGGGGGTTTCTATGATACTAAGGTGCATTGAATGCGGGAAGGAATATCCCATAGATGAGGCTAGATATAGGTGTGATTGTGGGGATTTGTTGGAGGTGGTTCACCCTCTGGAGGCGTTAAAGAAAAAGCTTTCCCGGAAGTTATTCGATGAAAGGCTTACTAGAAAAGAGTTCCCTTATAATTCCGGTGTTTGGAGGTATAAGGAGCTCATATTAGATGTCGATGATAAATTTATTATTTCTAAACCTGAAGGGAATACTAATCTTTATAAAGCTGAAAAAGTAGGAGAGTATGCCGGGCTTAAAGAAATATTATTAAAGCACGAAGGGGAGAATCCTACTGCATCTTTTAAGGATAGGGGAATGACCTGTGGCATCTCGGCGGCAAAGATGCTCGGTTTCAAAAGGGTAGCCTGTGCTTCTACAGGAAATACTTCCGCTTCAATGGCTTCTTACGCTGCTATGGCCGGAATGGAGAGTATCGTCTTTATTCCGGAGGGAAAGATTACCTTTGGAAAGCTGGCTCAGGCTCTTGCCTATGGAGCAAAGACCTTACAGATAAAAGGTGACTTTGATGATGCTATGCAGCTCGTACAAGAAGTCTGTGAGGAGCTGAAAATCTATTTATTAAACTCTGTCAATCCTTTTAGAATAGAGGGTCAGAAAGCCATTGGCTTTGAGATTCTGCAGCAATTAGGCTGGCAGGTTCCTCATTGGATTGTCCTGCCCGGTGGCAATTTAGGAAATAATACGGCCTTAAGCAAGGGCCTTAAAGAGCTATATGAGCTCGGGATAATTGAGAAGGTTCCCAGAATAGCTGTAATACAGGCTCATGGGGCAAA
>JAUVZS010000169.1:0-4083 GCA_030602435.1 Clostridia bacterium | reverse complement strand
GAAGATAAGATGAAGTTTGATCAGCTTTTAGCCCAGGGCATTAGAACCGGAGATTGGCGAGAAGCATATGAGTTTGCCAAAGATATTCCCTTGGAAGTAGATGAGAGTGTAGTTATCAATAGGGTTGAAGAATTCACCCCTCAGTGGTTTGAAAAACAAGAGGAATATAGAAAGAAAAGGGAGGCCATTGTAAATAAATACATTTATGTCTGGGTTGAAAAATTTGCCCCTCGAGTGATAGAAGAATACGTTCCTGTTTCTCCCTGGATAGATCATATTGAAAGGACATACGGGGTAAAAATTATCAAGATAAAACTTCACATTGGAAAAGATTCAATGTTTACTAAAGATGGCCAGCCAAAAGAAGAATACTATGACCTGTATTATTCTGAAATAGGAAGGCAAGAATAATGTTAGGGCTTATTGACTCTTTAAGATATAAAGTGAAACAAGTCAGATTTTTAAAAGAGCGAAAAAGAGAAAGAATCGATAGCCGGATAGATAGAGTTATTGATGGCTGCCTTACTGGCAAAGGGAGATTTGGTCCTCGGCGTCCCCCAGTTAAATCAGATTTGATAGATATTGATGCTGTTACTGAAGCAAAAATTGCCCAGACAAAGTTTACCTCTTTTGAAAGGTTCACCGAGCTCCAGTTAAAAGAGGTAGAAGCCTCCAACAAACTTTGCTCTAAAGAAGGAAATAGTGAGATTAAAGTTCATAAAGTAGAAAACATTGATGGCGGAAATGGATTTAATGTAGCAGGGAAAATTCTTCCCAAATACAGTCTCCAGTTAGGAAATACTGAGAATCCTCAGTTTAGAATCTTAGTTTTAGCAGGTACTCACGGCGGAGAGTCGCGGCTAGCCAGAGCCATTCTAGAAGGAATTATTCAATTAGCTCGCTCCGGTGAAGAGCGCTATAAACTTCTTGAGAAAGGGACTATTCTTTTTGACCCTGTAGTTGACCCAGCCGGTTTTAATAACCAAACTCGTGGAGCTGTAACTCGGGAAGGAATGGGAGTTAACGCTCCTCTTCTTGGCGGGGGATGGGCTCAGCCAGGTTTGCCAAATCCCTGGGGTTTAGGTGATAGAAATAGCGCTCAAGGAAGAAACAGTCCTGAGGCACAGGACCCATTGACTCGTTCTAACCAGGCTCACTACAGGAAAATTCTAGGCGGAAAAGCCACCTGGGTTTATGACGCTCACGAAACCTGTGAATTTACTCACTGGCCAGATCTTGCTTTTACTTATGGAGGGGTTCTTCTTATGGCTCACCTTTATCTTTCAGATACTAGACTCGCCTCGCTTAATCAATTGGAGCCTTGCCTGGGCTGGTGGAGAAAACTTAAAAGTTTTATCAATGATTACAATCCTTTAGAGGGGCCAATATATAGAGAGCAACTACTCTGGCATGATCCTCGCCTGGAGAAAGTTATAAAAATCAGAAACAGAATAAGAGAACTGGGCCAAAGGACGATGGAAGAAAAATTTGACCGAGCTTTTCTTTTCCTTCCCCATGTAGAGCGAGACATTAGGATTGATGAGAGTGTCTATATTGGGGGGATGATGTTCAGGATTCCTCAAATTTTACTGGGGCCAGATGTACTTGGCTACGAAGGATTAACCTCAGAGAGTTTTCAGCAGGATCTGGTGGTTCGAGCTAAACAGACCTTGGCTGCCCTTGAGGCACAACTGAAAGTGATTGGCCTGGATTATAAAAATGATTAATCATATAATCGAGTATTTTAAAATTCCTCACCCTCTTGATAAAGCCGAAGAGAGTATTGTTATTTCTGATCCAGGAAAATTAAGTGAGAAATGCTTTAAGGCCTTCCTGGATGATAGGAAATCGAGTGGTTCAGCCGAGCTTCCCCGAATTTTGAGAGTGCTCATCAGCCCGGAAGAAAAAGCCAATCCAGAAGATATTGACCTAGTAAAAAGATTTGAGCGAAATGCTGAAATTCAAGATTCTCATTTTTGGGGGATTTCTAAACTGAGGATATTTTCAAGATTCACTGCCGCTTGCGCCGTAGGCTACTTTATCTACTGGACACTCTTTAATTTTCCCTGGTTCTGGGTTCCAGCAACAGTTGTATTAGAAAATATTCTGGGAGAGACTCTGAGGAAGATTTTTCAAGGAGTGGTTATTGCTTTTGTTCCCGGGCTCAGTTTCATAAAGAATTTCATAGGGGCTAAAAGATGGGTTCGAGCTAATTCCCGCTCTCAATATACCAGGATTTATTCAGAGTTTGGCAAAAGTTCTCGAGAGTACTTTCTCAAAGAGGTAAAAAAGTGCTTAAGAAATATAGAAGCCGCAGCAGAGGAAGAAAAAGTCTATATAGAAGTTGGTGCTATAAAAAATATTTTAGAAGAAATTTTAGGTAAAGGCGAGGTAAGTCTTGATTTTGCCCAGGATTGGTCGGGGCGCTTTGAGGAGCTCCTGGAAGAACTCAGTCAGAGAGCAAAAAAGGAGGTTTTTCTGGAAGGAGTAGTAATTAAACTAGATAGGCTAAAAAATGATTTAATTCTTCATTATTTAGAAGGTTTTCAGATAATTCCTCTTAAGGTGGCAAGGGTAGATTTATCCGGGGAGGAGATTTTTCCTTTGGTTGGCCAAGGTTTTGATTTACCTCGGAGTTTCTTGGTAGAAGGTTTTAAAGAAAAAACAAAGAATCTGAAAAGTTTTTTAGATACCATCTCCCCAACAACTGAGAAAATCTATTCCAATTTTGACTCTTTAAAAAAAGTAAAAGGAAAAAAAGAAAGAATAAAACTTTTAGAAAGCATTGAGGAAGGTTTTAAAGATTTAAGAAATAGGGCGGCAAACTTTCATTTTGGGGACAATCCGCACATTCCTCATGAGAGGGGAGAAAACTTAAGCGATTTTTATGACAAACTCTATCATCTCTTCGGAGAGGCAAAGCTGGATATTCTTGAAGGAAAGAAAAGAGTTAAAGGGGTCCTGGTAAGACGTCTTAAGGTAAGGAGCGGGCGCCAACAAAGAAAGAGAATCAAGGAGTTAAGGTTAAAGGTGGAACGTCTTCTTTGCCAGGGAATAAGCACAAAGAAAGCCTATGAGAAGATTTCTCATCTTTTTAGTTTCTTCGGAAAAGATTTAAAAGGAAGCCTTGCTTTTTCTGCAGTAGTCTTATTTACTTTTACCTCTCTTTTAAGTTTCAAGGTATTGGGACCAGATGAGGTTCTTGCTACTACTTACCTAAGGTGGGGGGTGAAAGAGACAGCTACACAGAAGGTGCCTCTTTTTTCAAGAGGGATTAAAGTCTATCGGCTCGGCCAGGGTTTGCCCATTTCGGCGAAAAAAGAGCTCTTCTGGCAGTTGCCTCCTCCCCTGGTTTACACCCATAAAATAGACTTTACCCAGCCCCAAAAATTCACCTCTTATATGATATTTGAAGCTTCCACCGATACTCTATACAAGAAGGGACTGAAGCTCTTAGCGGGAGCTATGGGAAGATATTACCAGGTAGCCGAGGTCAGCTTCGATTTTCTTCCTAAAGATAGAGAGATTTGGATAAGCTATGACTATGATGGCAAAGGAGGAAAAAGACTGAGAAGAGATATTACCTCTATAGTTGATGAATGGAAAGAAGAGCTTTTTGACTTTGAAAGAAGCCCCTTAATAGACCTTGAAGATGAGGAAGAGATGGAAGAGATTTTCGCTGGTTCTTATTTTAAAAAGCTTTGGGATGAAGGAAGAATGAAGGAAATCATAAAGTCTCAGATTTTTAGAGACCCCCAAATGACTTATCAATATGGGACATATTCGGAGAGAATAAATCCAGGTATAGATTTAATTTTAGAAGGTCTGGAAAGAGAAAAGGCAGAAGTGGGAGATAGCCATCTTACCAGGGAAGAAAAAGAGGAGAAGCTGGCCAGGATTGAAGAATTCAAGAGTCAGATTGAAAAGATAAAGGAAGAGACTCTGGAAAGAGCCAAAGAAGAATATGGTGCTTTAAGAAAATCTCCCCAGGAGTTTAAAAAATATCTGTCTGATCCGGAAAGTATCTCTGAATTGAGAGGTTTTGAAACTGTCTGGTCTGCTATCCAATGGACAATACTCACT
>JAUVZS010000207.1:0-3540 GCA_030602435.1 Clostridia bacterium | reverse complement strand
CCTTAATAATCCCAATCGTTCCTTTCCACGCCCATAATCTCGTCTTCCAGCTTGGGTCATTGAAAAGGGAAAATCTATCCACAATGCGGCTTGAGCCAAACCAGGCTAAACCAATAAGCATCAGGACGACGAATACGAAGTGAAGTTGCTTCTCTATCTTGGCAGATTTCATCCTTACCAGTAAGAAACCCATAAAAACTAAAGACAAAAGTAGACTAACTATTCCCCCTTGGGATAAAGAAAGGAATACAGCAGTAAACATAACCAGAATGGCGAGGATTAGAAATGACTTGAAAGAGAGGCTGTATTTCCTGTTAAGGCTAAACAGATATCCTATGGTTAAGGGGATGAGCATACCAATGTAACCGGCAAAAGCGCTCGCGTTTACATAAGGGCCGAATGCTCTACCGTCATGAGTTAAAGGAATGAGCCAGAATATCTTTCCATTCCAGGTTAACTCCTGAATTATGCCAAAGAAAGATACGATAAACCCTACCACTATGAGGGTAGTAATAATCTTCTGAATTTGAATCTTTTTTTGGATATTATTTATGACCACTAAAAGAATGATACAATAAGAGAGGGATTTGAAGAATTCGCTCTTAGTTGCCTGGAAATAAGAGGTGGTGGTAAAAAGCTGAAAGAGGATAAATCCTAACCAGAAGATAATCAGGTAGTTCAGAGGTGTTTTAACAAATTCGATTTTGCCCCGGGCGAGGAATTTAAACAACCAGAAGAGTCCTAAAACCAGAGCCGCCACTTCTATAATTGTAACAGCCCAGGGCTGGACTGAACCAAAGGGAAGAGGGGTAAAGATGATTATAGAAATTAAGAGTGCTTCTAATATTTTTTGACATAATCTTTCCATAATACCTTTCCATAATATTAGTTATTCTTTAACTTTCATTAGTTCTTTCTTCCTGGTGATAGTAACCTTTGTGGTAGTAACGATAATAATAGGGATAATAGTAACGGCCGCTTCTTTCTATGTCAATATCATTTAACACCACACCAATTATCTTTATCTCCATCTCCTGGAATCTCTGTTTACCTCGATAAATCATATCCCTGGGGTATTTACCAAATCGGATAACCGGTATTACCCCATCTAATGCCTTACCCAGGACTAACGCATCAGTCACACTTAATACAGGGGGAGAGTCAAAAATAATCTTATCAAAACTATTTTCTACCTCTTCCACAAACTCCTTCATTTTAATTGAGCCCAATAGCTCAGAAGGATTAGAAGGCGAAGGCCCACAACAGATACACTTGAGATTTTCAATAAAAGTGTCCTGGATTATTTTTTCCAGTTCCGACTCCCCTCTAAGATAGTGAGAAAGCCCGAGATAGTTATTCAATTTCAGAACCCTATGCATCGTTGAACGACGCATATCTGTATCTACCAAAAGAACTCTACTACCCGCCTGAGCCATACTGATGGCTAAATTAACTGCTACCAGGGTCTTCCCCTCTTGAGGACCGGCAGAGCTAATCAATATCGTCTTTACCGGGCCTGAAGAATGGGAATAGCCTACCCCTGTTCTGATATTGCGAAATGCCTCAGAGGCTGCTGACTTAGGACGGGCATGGACAAAGATGTTCTTTTCTGCTCTTTTCTTACGACCTTTGGGTCTAATGGTGGGAATGTGACCTAAGAAGGGTAACCCCAGGTATCCCTCTACATCTTTTTCGTCCTTAAAGGTATCATCCCAGTACTCAAAGAAAAAGGCTAAACCACAACCCAAAATTAAGCCACTGCTCAGGCTCAAAATGAGATTTAGTCTATTATTGGGTTTGATGGGACTCTTAGGCACTTCAGCAAGGTCAATTATCCTGATGTTAGTGGTTTTTAAATTGCCAGAAAGCTCCATTTTAAGAGCAGAGACTATCCTCTTCGTCTCTAAATCTATACTCCCTTTCATCTCCTGGAGAGCCGATTTTACACTGATTATCTTAGGATGCTTGGGTCCATAGCGTTTGAAAAGGGTGGCATATTGAGCCTCAAGTTCTGCACATTGCTGTTTAAGCCTGTGAATCAAAGGGTGGTTTACTACAGAAGGAAGAGACATAATCGATTCGTTTAAAATCATATCCTCGAAATCAGATTCTGTTTTTACGTCCTGGGCACGAAGTCTCTCCAATACCTGACGAGAGGCAAAAAGCTTATATTCTAAATCCTGGTTGAGATAGGTCTGGGCAAGGGTGTTAGCCATACGAGCGGCCAATCTGGGGTCACGAGATTCGGCCTTTATCCTAACCAAGCGGGTGTTTCTGACTGGCTCAATCTTGATAGCCGTTAAGAATCTACTGGTTATTCCTTCTATATCCAAAGATTTCGACTTAGCAGAAACATCCTTCTTAAGGATGGTTTTCCTAAAAAATGCGTAAATAGGTTTAGGCCGAGATTGAGAGAATTCCTCGACGTGTTCTAAACCAAGCTTTTGCACAACCTCCTTAGCCAGACTCCTGCTTTTTAATATCTTGTATTGAGTTTGATAATAGTCCTTGTCCAGAGTATCTACGCTAATGACCTCCTTAAAACTGACCACCTCGGGTCTTTCCTTCTCAATTAACAGTTGACAGGTTGTCTGATAAATAGGTTCCATTTTAAAAGAGACGAGCATAACTGTAGTTACTAATGCTGTCAGAAAAATCAGGACTGTCCATTTTCTCTTAAGAATAATACTTAAATAATTCCTCAAATGTGTTGATTGAGTTTTTAAAGTTTCCATAAAATTACCTCCGGGAATTAAAAAAAGCTCTGGGGAACAATGACAATATCATTTGGTTTCAAAATGATATCTTTACTTTTATCGCCCCCTTTTGTTATATCTTTTATTTTAACCACCATAGTCTTCTCCAAACCGTCCTCAACCCTTACTATCTTGGTCTTATTAACCGCAGCCTCCTCAGTAAAGCCACCAGCTAAAGATATAGCCTCTACTACAGTAAGTTCCTTCTCTGCGGGAATGTCGTAAGAGCCCGGATTATTTACCGCTCCTAAAATAAATATCCTGCGAGAATGGTACCTCTCTACAAATATGGTTATTTGGGGATTAATGAAATAATCTGGGCTCAAAAGATGGGTAAGTTTTTTTTCTAAGCCAGAAACAGTCAAGTCAGTAACTCGAACCTCTCCAATAAAAGGGTAAGAGATATAACCATTCTGAGAAACACGGTAGTGTCTCTGTAAATCATTTTCCATATATATATTTATTTTCAAAATATCGAGAGGATGAATTCTGTATACTTTTTCTATCGAACTTTTTTTCTTCTTTTTATTTTTACCTTGCTTAGAAGACTGGTCTTTAGCAATGAGTTGTCCTTGTAGGCTTAGAATGAGAAGTATTATTAAACTAAGTAAGATAATAAAATTCTTATGCCATTTTTTCATTGTGCTTTCTCCATTTTCTTTTTTCCTTTTCCTTCCCAGCCAACTCAGAATTCAGCTGTTACACTTAGAGTAGAAATATTGTCTCCATAATCGAAGACTCCAAAATTGGAATCTCTGCCATCATACTTGTATTCCAGTTCCAC
>JAUVZS010000281.1:0-2561 GCA_030602435.1 Clostridia bacterium | reverse complement strand
CTTTTCTTTAAAAGAGTAATTTTCTCTATTTTTCGCCGGGGAGAAAAGCTCGGACTTCCCTCACCCTCAAAAGAGGAAAAATCATGCTCTCCTATTAAAAACTGAGAGGCGCGCCTCATCTTATCCGGGTCTAAATTAAAGGGGATTTGCCAGACAAAGTGGCGGTAAAATGGTGAAAGGAAAGAGCCCTGATGAACTATATATCTATAAACCCTATTCAAAGCAGATTTTTGAGCATGAAAGTCTAAACTTACCTCTTTTACCTTTTTAACTCTTATGTCTTTGGGTAGGTAACTATTCAAAGCAGGCTTGATAGCGGAAAGAGGAACTAAAGCATCAGTGGTGAAATTAACCACCTGCCCCTTAGCATGGACTCTGGCATCGGTTCTTCCAGCAGCGATTACCTTTGTCTCTTGCTGAAAGAGGCGAAAGAGGCTATCTTCGAGGAAATTTTGTACGGTGGGAACTTCCGGCTGTTTTTGCCAGCCATGGTAAGAAGTGCCATCGTATTCTAAAATAAGTTTAATATTTCGCACTTTAAACGAGCTTTAACTTACACATCAAAGCATCGTCTCCCTGACGATGCCAAAGTTTTATTATCTTAGTATATCCTCCCTTACGCTCCCGGTATCTAGGAGCGACTACATCAAAAAGTTTTTTTATTATTTTTTTATCCTGAATAATCTTGAATACGCTCCGTCTATGGTGAACAGAATCGACTTTAGCTAAAGTGATCATTTTCTCAGCCCATCTAGCTGTTTCTTTAGCTTTAGCTTCGGTAGTAGTAATTTCCTCATAGAAAAATAAGGATTTAACCAGGTTCGCTAACAGTGCCCTTCGCTGATCCCTAAGCCGTCCCAGCTTTTTTCCTTTTTTTCTGTGCTTCATTACTTTCCTCTTTGGCTAAACTCAAGTTATACTTGGCTAACTTTTTCTCTATCTTCTCAAGTGACTTCTTACCAAAATTTTGCATTTTTAGAAGTTCCTTGGCATTTTTTAAGACTAAATCTCCTATCTTCTCTATTCCTGCAGCTTTCAAGACATTAAGGGAAAGACCGGAAATCCCTATTTTTTCTATCTTTTCTTCCAGAAAGTTCTTTTTTTCTTCGTCAGTCATTTCCTCTTCTTTCTTTTCTCTGATAAAGAATTCCAAATATTCATTCAAAATCTTGGCTGCCTCTCTCACTGCCTCATCAGGTTTAATAGTGCCGTCAGTAGAAACTTCTAAGAGGAGAGAATCAAAACTAGTCTTTCTTCCAATTCTAGCTGGTTTTACTTCGTATTTTACTTTTTTAACCGGCGAAAAAATGGAATCCAGAGGAATAGTTCCTAATGGCTGATCAGGCCTTTTGTTATCCTCTGCCTGTACATAACCCCTACCCTTAGCTAAGGCAATCTCTATTAAGAGATGCGTTTTTTTATTCTCTAAGGTAGCAATAAGTAAATCAGGATCAACAATCTCTACCTCACTATCGGTTTTAATATGAGAAGCTTTTACCTTCGAGGGACCCTGTACATCCAAAAAGACCTTTTTTTCCTTATCAGTAAACAACTTCACTCTAATTTGCTTTAAGTTTTGGATAATTTGCAATACATCTTCTTTAACTCCAGGAATGGTAGAAAACTCATGAAAGGTTCCTTCAATTTTAATAGAAGTCACCGCTGCTCCGGGAATAGAAGAAAGAAGAATCCGCCGAAGGGAGTTACCCAACGTTGTACCATATCCTCTCTCTAAAGGCTCAATAATGAACCTACCGAACCTATCAGAAAAGGTCTTTTTCTCAATAACAATTTCTTGCGGCTTTATTAATTCCCTCACTCCCCCCTCCTTTTTATTTATCTCGTATAATACCCTACTATCAAACTCAGATCAATCTCTTGGTCTAATTCTTCGGCAAGGGGAAATCTTCGAACTGTTCCCCTCATAGTTTTTTTATCTATATCGAGCCACTCAGGAAATGTCTTTTTCTTTTGAGAAGCCCCCAAATTTTCCTTAATCAAAAGTAATTTTTTGCTCTTTTTCTTGATTTCAACTATATCTCCTTCCTTTACTAGATAAGAGGAAATATCCACTTTTCGACCATTAATTAAAAAATGACCATGATTAACTAATTGGCGAGCTTGTGGACGGGAAAAACTGAAACCCAATCTATACACCACATTATCCAATCTTCGTTCCAGCAACCGTAGAAGTTCCTCTCCTGTGAGATTTGGCGATTTTTCTGCCATCTGGTAATATTTCTGAAATTGACTTTCCATCACTCCATATTGCCACCTTACCTTTTGTTTCTCCCTGAGCTGCAGCCCATACTGGGAAGGTCTTCTTCTTCCCCGGAAACGTTCTGATTTTTTTTTCTGCAGGCTACACTTGTCCGTATAACATTTCTCTCCCTTTAAAAAAAGTTTGATATTTAATTTACGACATCTCTTGCACTTACTTTCCCTATCCCGAGCCAAACAAATCCTCCTCTCTCAGTTCGTTGTTATGAGTTCATAGTTCATTGACAAAAACCTCCGAACTTCTAATTTCTGACTACAAACTATGAACTACGAACTATGAA
>JAUVZS010000246.1:0-3008 GCA_030602435.1 Clostridia bacterium | reverse complement strand
CTCCCCTTCTAAAACTATTTCTGCCGTTGCCGGAACTTCCAGATCTATAGTTTTGCACTTTACTAAAGGTATGGCTTTTCCTCTCAATCCCCCAGCTACAGCTAGCTCATCCACTCCCAAGGGAACTTTGGCGGCAGCAGCCATAAGAATACAAGGATCTACCCCTATAGCTACCGCTACAGGCATTGGCTTTTGCTTGGCTTCATACTTAGCAAAATGAATAGCAGCATGCTGGCTGGGTAAATCCCAGAGCACTCCTGTCTTATCAGCACTCTTAACCTGCATTCTGTAAATTCCCACGTTTCTTATTTCATTCTCTGGATCTTTGGTAATCATACAAGGAGCAGTAATATAAGGACCAGGGTCTTTTTCCGGAGTCCAGGTAGGGATAGGAAACCAATTCAAATTTACTTGTTTGCCTTCTTTTACTACCTCTTGACAAACACCGTGAGCGAGCATCTCCGGGTTTTTAGGATAAGCTAAAGCTTGATCCCACCTGGATATAATTTGATTAACCTCAGGGCTTATCTCAAGAGCAGCAGCATAAACTTCTCTTGATGCAGCAATAGTGCCTACTACTACGGAGGAGGAATATCCCTTTACTTTCTTAAATCCCAGAGCAAATCTTTTCTCTGGCTTCTGTCGAAAAACTTTACGAGCAACACAGGTAATTTCCCAATCTTTATCTACCTCTTTTTCAACCCATTTCATTAAGCCCCTGCTAGTAAGAACATCTAAGTATTTACGCAAATCCTGGTAGGCCATTTTTATCCCTCTAAAAAGTAGGCAGCTTTATTTTCTCCCCTGTTTCCTCATTAACCATACTAATTGCATCTCTTGGACACATCCAGTAACAGACCCCACAACCATAGCACTCGTTTTTCCTAACAACCTTAGCTTTATCATCAACTAAACTTAGCACCGGGCAATGACCGTTATGAGTGCAAATAGCACACCCATTACACTTTTCTAAATCTATTTCTGGAACAACGTTTAAATACTCAACCTTATTTGGGGGGACAATGTGCTTTAAAGCCATTCCCCGAAAATCATTTAGAGTGGAATAACCCATCTCATCCATGTACTGAACGAGTTTCTCTTCAAATTTGGGGAGTACCTCAAATCCCCGTAGATAAAAAACTGTACAAAACGTAGGCACTGTTGCCCCATACATGATTATTTCTACTATGTGACGCCAGGTAGCAAGACCGCCACCCCCGGCAATGGGTAGCCCTGGGAGACGCATTCTAATTTGTGCTACATGCCTGTAAGCTAAGGGTCTAATCCAGGGACCACACAAGCCGGCAAAAGATTGGTTCCTGGTATTGGGATAAATTGGCCTTCCTTCATTGTAAATGTCTACACCTGGTAAAGATTGTGGGCAATTAATTGCTGATACCGCCGATGCTCCTCCTTTTGCACACTCTTGGGCCACCATGGGAGTATTAGCCTCCGGGGTCATCTTAGCCATCACAGGGATATTCACTGCCCCTGCAACAGCACGAGTTACTTCTCTGGCTAAACCAGGATTTTGTCCCAGGACAGCTCCTAATTCTGGTGGAGCTTCTATAGCTAACTCTTTTGCCATAAGACCAATATTGGGACAGGACATATTCATTTCAATCATATCTGCTCCTGCCTCTTCTAACTTCTTGGCTAAAGTAGCCCATCCTGCCAGGTCACCACCAGGTCCCATCATATTCGCAATAATGGCCAAATTAGTCTCCTTTTTAGCAGCATCGATCAATTTTTGAGCCTGTTCTACAGTAAGTCTATCACCAGAAGGAGAAAAAAAGCCAGACCTACGTTCTACGATATGATAGGGTTTAGCGTAAAAAGGGATTTTTAAAAAACAAAGCTTCGTGCTTACTGCACTGGCTCCATATTTTTCTGCAAGTTTAATTTTCTCCACCGTATTAGTGAGCTCCGATGAAGCCACAATAAAAGGATTTTTAAGCTTAAGGCCAGCAAAATTTACTCTCAAATCTGCCATTAAACTCTCCTTTTACTTTTGTTCATTGATGGTAGCAATCAAATCAATTTCTTTCTCTTTTATCCTCCAGCAACAAGAGGGAATATTTGAATGTCATCGCCTTGTCTAATAGTTTGTTTCAAACTGGAGGATTTACTATTTATCAGAACTAAAAAAGGAACTATCCTCTTTTTGGCATCCAAAGAGGTGAGAAAATTCTTAGCAAAAGCAGGATACTTTTCTCCTAATAAATCCAGAAATTCTTTCAAAGAAATCTCTTTCTTTAACTCCATACTTACCTCACCCTCATTTATCCCTGTAAGCTTCGAAGGAAGATGAAACTTTACCTTTATTCTCATCTTATATTATATCCTAAAAATAGTTTAAAACTTTTTCCACCCCGCTGCCTATTTTCACCGGAAAACCCAGCTTTTGTAAAGTTTTCTCTAAAGCGGCAATAGTTACCAAAGCATTATCTAAATATGCACTATAACCCATATGTCCTATTCTAAAGATCTCTCCTTTTAGCCCAGGAACTTCTCCTGCAATAAGCACCCCATACTCCTCAGCCATAATTTTCCTCAATTTTTCATCATCTATTCCTGGGGGAACCCGTACAGCGGTGACAGTATCAGAAGCAATCTCTTTAGACTCTGGCCACAACTTCAGACCTATCGCCTCTACAGCCTCTCTTATAGCCTGGGCAACTTTTTTATGTCTAACAAAAACATTTTCTAAACCTTCTTCCAAAATTTCTGTAATGGATTCATTAAGGGCATATATTTCAGAAACAAAGGGAGTAAAGGGAAAGCTTTTATTTTTTATCCAGGTTTCCTTGTAATCCAACATACTAAGATAAGTATTTCGCAAAGGCTTTTTCTTTTTTCTCATAGCCTCCCAGGCCTCTTTGCTAACGGAAATAGGTGCTAAGCCAGGGGGAGAGGAAAAGCACTTTTGTGAACCGCAAATGCAAATATCTATTTCCCACTCATCTGGTTTAATTTCCATTCCTCCCAAAGCTGCTACAGACTCTACT
>JAUVZS010000115.1:0-5096 GCA_030602435.1 Clostridia bacterium | reverse complement strand
TAATGGAGCCAGCAGTGAATCTTGAGTTTGAGACTAACTTTATAGAACGTCTACCTCAAATTCAGCTTAATTTTGGGTCCCGGAAGATTGGTGAATCTCGCCTTTACAGCGAGAAGAAAATGGAGATCACTAATTTTAGAAAAGAAGAAAAAAGTATTATCCGGGCTGATGGCTTTCTGAACTTCTCTTTTCCTTTTACTCTTCTTAAGGAACGCTTTAGAATACGGCCCAAATTGGGATATCATCTCTTTTATTACTGGTATGAGAAAGAAGGAGAAAAGTTAGAGGCTTATCGAAGTATACTCTATCAGGAGTTGAGTCTGGTTTCTGAGATTGGAAATCAATATGGAAATTATACTCATATAGTGAGGCCCTCTTTAAGCTATTATCATTCCTCCGAAATCAAAAATGATTTTGAGCTGCCGTTTGAGCTCAAGAGCGGAAAGTATGAGCAGGATTACGAGAAGAGGACTGGTGAAATTCACCCGCAGAATCTAATAAAATTCAATTTTACAAACTATCTTTACTCCGGGAAGAGAAGAGTTATGACAGGAGAGATTAAAACTAGCTGGGATTTAACCAAGAAGGAGGAAAAGTTTTCCCCTTTGGAAGGGAAGTTTCTTTTAAATCCTTCCTTGCCTCTCATAGAGTACTTTGATTTCTCTTTTCTCTATCATTTTTACGAGAAAAAATATAAGAAAATAGAGACTAATTTAGGTTTAAAGAGTAGCTCCTGGGATATGAAATTAGGAGTAAGAAGGTATATTGATGGAGAAGTGAGAACAGATATTATTACTCAAGGAAACTTCAAAGTGGGGAAAAAATGGGAAATTTCTGGGTATCTTCGTTATAATTTAGAAAAAAAGGATATCCAGGAAGAAGTATTTTCTCTTCAGCGAGATCTTCATTGTTGGACAGTTAGGTTATTTTTAAAAGAGAAACCAGAAAGAGAGTACTGGATTGGCTTTTATATAAAAGCCCTTCCTCAGCATTGGATCAGATATCACCCAATGATTAAGCTGTTAGAGATTCGTTAGGTGGCAAGGAGGCGAAGGTGAAGCTTTTGGTAATAGGAGGAGGAGGAAGAGAACATGCTTTATGTTGGAAATTATCTCAAAGTCCGAGAATAGAGAGAATCTATGCTGTTCCTGGAAATGCGGGTATTTCAGAGATTGCCGAATGTAAAAAGTTGGAATATGAGAAGGATTTTTCTTCTCTTGCCCGACTGGTAGCTGAAGAGGGGATAGATTTTGCTGTGATAGGGCCGGAAGTTCCTTTAGTTAATGGAATAGTAGATTATCTTCAAAAGAAAGGACTGGCTGTTTTTGGCCCTTCTAAAAAAGCAGCTCTATTGGAGGGAAGTAAAGTATTTGCTAAGAGATTTATGAAGAAATATGGTATTCCTACGGCTGATTTTAGAGTTTTTTCTCATCCAGATAAGGCCATTGCCTATATAGAGAAGGAAGGTCCAAAGGTGATCAAGGTTGATGGTCTGGCTGCTGGCAAAGGAGTCCTATTAATAAATACGAGAAAGGAAGCTGTGGAGGTAATAAAGTCAATTATGGAGAAAAAACTCTTTGGTGAAGCTGGCAAAAGAATAGTGGTGGAAAACAGGCTCCGAGGAAGGGAGATTTCCTTTATTGTTATCACCGACGGGAAAACCATTAGACCATTGGCCTCTACTCAGGATCATAAACCTCTTTTTGAGGGAGATAAAGGGCCTAATACGGGAGGAATGGGAGCTTATTCTCCGACCTTTGTCTCTCCTTCTTTGTATAAGAAGATAATGAAGCGGATAATAATTCCTACTCTAAAGGGGATGAAAAAGGAGGGAAGGGAGTTTAAAGGAGTTTTATATGCTGGTTTGATGATTGAAAGAGGAGAACCCAAAGTTTTGGAGTTTAATGTTCGTTTTGGAGATCCAGAAACCCAGGCAATCCTCCCCCGCTTAAAGAACGATTTGCTAGAGGTTCTTCTGGCAGTAAAAGAAGGAAACTTGCATAAAATAAACCTTGAGTGGCGCTCTCAGGCAGCAGTTTGTGTTGTTCTTGCCTCAGGTGGTTATCCCCACTCTTACCAGAAAGGTAAACCCATCAAGGGTCTGGAGAAATTATCCCGTTTGAAGAATGTATTTTCTTTTTGTGCCGGGGTAAAAAGAGAAAATCAGTCTCTAGTGAGTGACGGGGGAAGAGTAGTGGGAATTACAGCCTTAGGTAAGAACATACCCGAAGCTGTCCGCCAGACTTATCGGGCTGTGGACAAAGTTCACTTTGAGGGAATGTATTATCGTCGAGATATAGCCTACAGGGCAATCAAAAAAAACCGTATATAGTATATAGTATGTCGTATATCGTGAAAAGGAATTCCTTCTCCCCTGGGGGAGAAGGAAAAAGCAAATCTTGCTTTTTCAGATGAGGGGGAAATGGAGTAAATTTACGAAAAGTTGGATTATTCTATCAAAGATAAACACAGTTTTAATATGCAAACTCAAATGACTATATACTATATACCACATACTATATACTAGATATATACAGCGACGGAAGAAAAGTGGCTAAATAGCCAGAGCTATTTTGGCTAAATAACAAAGTTATTTAGCCGAGCATATTGGGCTCAGGAGATTCCCGAGCATATTGACTCGGGAAATGCCCGAGGCGTACCTTGACAATTACCTCTATTTTAGTAGGATAGCACTAGTATAGTGTTTAGCGTATAGCGGGTAGCGTATAGTGAGGAAGAAACGTGAGTGGCGATCGAAAAGCCGTAAGCTATAAGCAGAATGGTGAGTGGTTAATTGGTGAGGGGATACGATGTACGAAGTACGATATACGAACTACGAAATTAAAGTAAAGGAGGTCTAATTCCAAGGAATGAGATAGGTTCTATTCCAAAGGAATAAAACAAAGAAATGCTACAGTTTCTAATCAAAGGCGGCCCTTTAATGATTCCTCTTGTTATTTGTTCTGTAATGGCACTGGCTATTGTCATTGAAAAATTCATAGGTATCAGAGGCGTTGAGAGGAAAGCAAGTAAATTCATAGAAAAAACACGAAAGATTCTGAAGAGTAATAAGGAAGGGAGAGTAGACAGAGTTCTTGCTTTATGTAAGATAGCATCTCCTCCGGCTCGTATTCTTAAGGCGGCAATCGAAAAAAAGGAAAGGGGGAGAGAAGAAGTTAAGGAAGCTATAGTGGATGCAGGTTCCTTAGAAGTACCTTATCTGGGAAGGTATCTGAGAATTTTGGAAACTATCGTTACCATTGCTCCTCTTTTAGGATTATTGGGCACAGTAAGAGGAATGATAAGGGCTTTTAATGTAATTGAACGCACCGGAGTGGGCCAACCAGGGGCTCTGGCAGGAGGGATTTCTGAAGCACTCTATACTACAGCTTTTGGTCTTGGTATAGCTATACCCTGTTTGGTATTTTACAATTACTTTACTCATAGGACAGAAAGATTTGTTCGAAAATTAGAAAGTTTCTCCAGTGAATTCCTGGAGTTGTTGGTGGGGAGGTAAGAAATGCGTTTTCGTCGTCCAAGAGAACGAAAAGAGACAGTTCTTAATCTTACCCCTCTTATCGATGTTGTCTTCTTGCTGATTATATTCTTTATGCTTACCACTACCTTTCACACCGTTTTTCAGGGTATAAAGGTAGATTTACCTACCACTACTACGCCGCAAGAAAAGATAGAGCGAAATATCATCATCTCTATTACCAAAGACAATCGTCTCTACCTGGACGGAAAAGAGGTAATAGAGTCAGAATTGGTTCAAAGGTTGAAAAAGGAGTTAGAGGGGAGAGAAGGTTTAGTTATCATCAATGCTGACAAGGATGTTTCCCACGGCAAAGTAGTAAAGACTATGGACATGGCCAAACAGGCAGGAGCTGATAAGTTAGGGGTTCTCACCTCTTATGCAAAGGTGGTAGAAAAAAAGTTGTAAGCCATATTTAGTTCGTTGTTCGTAGTTCGTAGTTCGTAGTCAGAAAAGACAGCTCAGAGTGAGGAAGAAGTTAAGAAATCTTAGTCAATGAACTACGAACTCATAACTATGAATTGTTTAGTAGCGGTGCGATTCATCGCACATTGTAGGGTGAGGGGGTAAAAATAAGTGGAAGTGAATGAAAAGAATCGGTTTAGATTTATTCTTTTGACTTCCTGTGCTATCCATTTTTCCTTTATTCTTTTGTTTCCTGCTTTAGGAATTTCTCCTAAACTTCTTCCAGAGTACCTGGAGGTTTACTTAGTTAAGCTTCCTCCCAAGCAAATTAAGAAACCACTCGAAAGTAAGGCAATTACCCCGGCTAAAAAAGTAGAGAAACTGAAGGTAACTCTTGAGCCCAAAAAGATAGCTCCTGAAGCAGAAAAGGGAACAAAAACGGTAGTTCCTGAAGCAGAAAAGGGAACAAAAACGGTAGTTCTTGAAGTTTCTCCAGTAAAAATTTCCCTTCCTCCTGCTCAAAAACTTCCTGTTATTCCTCCTCAGGTATCCGAACCGGAAGCTCCTCTTATTCCTCAGAGCCTGCAGCCTACTTTTGGGGAGGGTATCGGTCCTTTACCTCGCTTGCAAAAAGAAAGAGATATTGAGCAAGGGGGAAGACTTCTTCCTCCAGGGGAAAGAATTGCTAAGGGTGAGGAGGGCTCTCCAGAAGAGTTTGGTTTTCCCCCTAAGGCTGTCTCTCCTGTGAAAGAAGGTATCTCTTATGGGGGAGAGGGCGAAGAATTAAGAGAAGAGGGGGTCGGGATTAGAGGGCCTATAAAGGGGAGGAAGCTTGAAAGATGGATTGAGAACCCTGATTATCCTGAGTGGGCACAAAAACAGGGAATAGAAGGCAAAGTAGAGGTAAAATGCTGGGTACTTCCCAGTGGAATAGTTAGGAACGTGGAAACCGTGCTCACTTCTGGGTGGCTAGAGTTAGATAAATGTGCCGAACAGGCTCTGATGAAGTGGAAATTTGGTCCCATTAAAGAAGAGGAAATACAATGGGGCATAGTACCTTTTGAATTTGAGTTGGAGTAAAAATAAAATATAGTTCATAGTTCGTTGTTCATAGTTTGTAGAAAAAGAAGTAAAGAGGTAAAAAAGTAAAGAAAAA
>JAUVZS010000220.1:0-3378 GCA_030602435.1 Clostridia bacterium | reverse complement strand
GTCAAGAAGTTTTCCGGTCAAATCGACCAGGGCTCCTTTTGTTGTTGTGCTTCCTCCATCTATTCCCATTACGACATCTGTTCCTTCTTCTATTTTTTCTTCCAATTCTTTACTCTCTTCGTTCACTTTTTTTAAGTAATTGCACAAAGGAGGAGTAAATTTTCTTTGTTTTCTACTGTATTCTGCCATTTGAGCTAATTGCTCAGGTTCAAAGACAAAACTGTTATTTTCTTCTATTCCCTTTAATGCTACACCTATGGCAGCTATATTATGATAGTGCTCTGGTTTTCTTATGGGGATGCCGAGAAAGTCTTCTAAACTTTTTCTGATTAAGTCATTTGTTAAGACCCCTCCTGTAGCTATTGCACCCTCGGAATTCTTATCTAACTCTTCATTGCCAATTACGTCAATCTTATAGTTTCTGGCAATTACTTTGAAAAAACCTGCCAGGTTGTCTTCTCTTCTTGCCCCTTCATTTTGCTTGTGAATTAAATCAGATTGTATAATAACACCACATCTTGCCAAAAATTCGCTCGGGGCTCTTGACCTGGTGGCTTCCTGCTCTGCCTTCTTAAACATTTCTTCCAATCTTAGTTGTGCTTTGTCTCTTTCATTCTTTGAGGGAATGTTATCATGAGGAATTTGTTTTTCAAATAGTCTTCTACATTGCTTTTCTATTAATGTTCCAGAGCCACCTCCACATTTGGATCCCGTCCTCCATTCTTGAATGATTTTCTTGCCGTTTGTTTTATTTAAATTAAAGAAATAAGGATCTTTTGCTCCTATGTGAAAAACATATTTTGCATCTGGTGCTATTATTTCTGTTCCTTTGGGAATTGCTACGCTGTCAAACATAAAGGTTACCCCTCTCATTACAGACGGAAAAAAGTTTGCACCAGTTCCTGTAAATGCTGTATTTTTTATCCTGCTCTTATCAAATTTTTCTATTATGTCTTGCCATGCTTCTTTTATTACTCCAACAGGATCAGCGAAATGCATTATCGGCTTTGGAGAGTATATTACCTTTTTATTTTTATTAAGAACTGCATAATGTACAGAGCTGCTTCCGACATCAAAACCTACAAAGAGATTTTTTTGATTATCCATTCTATAATTTCCTCTTTTGCTTGAGTTGCTTCCTGAGGTATTTTTAAGATCTAATATTATACGCTTGCCGAAGGACGTTTCCTGAGTTAATATGCTCGGGTAAATAGCTTTAGCTATTTAGCCATTTTCTGAAAGAGCCTTATAGCCGCTACCTTAACGAAGCTTCTGAGCGGAGGAAAAAGAAAGATTTACTGTTTGAGGAACGAAGCGACGAGTTTAAATCTTTCCCGTAGCGAAGAAGCTGAGAAGAAATAATTCAAGGTGGATATACAGCGACAGAAGAAAATTGTCCTGAGGTATTTTTTGAGTTTAGCACAAGGGAAGGGGTTGTCAAGAAGAAATGAAGGTAGAGAGAGAAGAAGGTAGAGAGCTCTCCTTTTTGTCATTATGAGCGAAGCGAAGCAATCTCCTTTCGAAAGTGCAAAACCTGTTTTGGGGACGATGTAACAGAGAAAAGAAAGGAGGTTCTTGCCATTCGCCAGTTAAATTGACAGTTTCTATTTTTAGATTATATTTGGATTATATTATGTGATAGCAAGAAAACGCTATCATATCTTCTATTTTCTTATTAGGAGGCAAAAATGGAGTTAAAGCAAATTGCTGACAATCTCATCAAAGGAAAGGCTCCTGAGGTAAAGGAGCTAGTGCAAAAGGCTCTCGATGAGGGTATGGATGTAGAAAAGGTTCTTAATGAAGGACTGGTGGCGGGAATGAATGTAGTAGGAATAAAGTTTAAAGCTAATGAGTTCTATGTTCCTGAAGTTCTCATTGCTGCTCGAGCTATGAAAAGTGGAATGGAAATTCTAAGACCCATTCTAGCAGAGAAGAATATCAAGGGTATAGGAACAATAGTCTTAGGCACAGTAAAGGGTGACCTTCATGATATTGGTAAAAACCTGGTAGGAATGATGCTCGAAGGAGCAGGTTTTGAAGTAATAGATATAGGAATAGATGTAGCTGCAGAAAAGTTTGTCCAGACAGCCAAAGAAAAAGAGGCTCATCTTATTGGGCTTTCTGCTCTTCTTACCACCACCATGGTTTCTATGAAGGATGTTGTCAAAGCCTTGCAAGAGGCAGGCCTGGATACCAAGGTTAAGATTATGATTGGTGGAGCACCGCTTACGCAAAGTTATGCAGATGAAATAGGAGCAGATGGCTATGCACCTGATGCAGCCTCAGCTGTGGATAAAACAAAGGAGCTTTTAAAGATTGAATAATTCGTAACCAAGACTAAATTTCCTCAGTCTCTTTATTATGAAGAGAAAGATAGAAAACCAAAAGGCAGGGTTAAGAAAATTTTCTCCTTTCAAAGAAGAATTTGGGTCATCTGGGTGAGAAAAAGGAAGGAAAAATGGAGAGTTTTGGGAAGCTACATCACCCAAGAGGACAGAAATCAAGCCTGGGCAAGTCCTATCTGGATCGAATATAAGGGAGAAGATAAATGAGACAGGATTACAAGATCAAGATCGATACTGAAAGGATTATTGGGAAAATCAATTCCAATATTTATGGGCACTTCATTGAGCATCTGGGAAGATGTATCTATGGAGGTATTTATGAGGAAGGTTCTTCTCTTTCTGATGAGAGAGGTTTTAGGAAAGATGTCTTAGAGACAGTAAAAAACATAAGATGCCCTCTTTTAAGGTGGCCAGGGGGTAACTTTGCCTCCAATTATCACTGGGAGGATGGAATTGGTCCAAAAGATGAAAGACCAGTGCGATTTGATCTGGCCTGGGGCAAAGAGGAGACCAATAGATTTGGTACGGATGAATTCATTGAGTATTGTCGAGCAGTAGAAGCCGAACCTTACATTTGTGTCAATATAGGAACTGGCAGTTTAGAGGAAGCTATCCATTGGCTAGAGTATTGCAATAGCGCAGGAAATGCTTATTATGCAAAATTAAGAGTAAAAAATGGTCACCCAGAGCCCTACCGGGTCAAATACTGGGGTGTGGGCAATGAAAACTATGGAGAGTGGCAGGTAGGATATAGATCAGCTAAAGAGTATGCTAAGGTTCTAAGAGAATACGCCCACTTTATGAAGGTAGTTGATCCTAGCATAAAAATCATTGCCGTGGGGGCGGATGATCCGGATTGGGACTTGGAAGTAGTCAAAACCGCCGGAAAATATGTAGACTACATTTCCAATCATCAGTATCTGGGTTCGGATGACTATTATGAGACAGTTGCCTCTGTGTACTGGGTCAAAAAAAGGTTAGAAGTTCTCAAAAGTGTGATAGAGACAGCTCAACCTTTGCTCAGAGAGGAAGA
>JAUVZS010000022.1:0-9788 GCA_030602435.1 Clostridia bacterium | reverse complement strand
CTCGAGATAACGGAAGAACTTAATGCTCTGATAGACTCTCTTGTAGTAGAAGGTGCTCAACTTAAAGCTCAAGTAGCATCTCTCACGGCAAGAAATACCGAGCTGGAAGCAACCAATGCTGAGCAGGCAAAAACCATTAAGGAGATTACTGATAAATATTTTAAGCTGATGGAGAAACTTAATACTCTATTGACAGAGTCTCTTGCAGCAAAAGAGACTGAGCTAGAGGTAATAGGTGTCGAGCAGACTAAAGTTATCAAAGAGATAACAGATGATTTCCTTAAGACAACAGAGGGATTCAATACTCAGATAGAAGAACTTAATACTCTGGTAAATTCTCTTACAGCAGAAAGTACCCAACTTAAAGCTCAGGTAGAGTCTCTTACAGCTAAAAATACCGAGCTAGAGGAAGCCAATGCTGAGCAGACTAAAGTTATCAAAGAGATAATAGACGATTTTCTTAAGGTAAGGCGGGAACTTAAAGATCAGATAGACTCTCTCACAGCAAAAAACAGCGAACTCAATGCTCAGATAGACTCTCTTACAACAAAAAATACCGAACTTAAAGATTAGATAGATTCTCTTGCAACAAAGAACGCCGAACTTAATGCTGTGATAGAGCCTCTCAAAGTAAGAAATGCCGAGTTAGAAGAAGCCAATGCTGAACAAGCAAAAACTATCGAAGAAATGACAGAGGATTTCTTTAGGGTAACCGGGGAGCTAAACAGTGAAGTGACCTCCCTGAAAGCCGCCAAAGATGAAGACATAGCTACGATTAAAAAACTCAAGACTCAAAGAATACTTTTAGGCATAGGAGTTTTAGTGGTAGCTGCTCTGGCAATATCTGGCGGGAGCTCATAAAACAATTGGACGCAGATAAACGCAGATTATGAGGATTTAAAGTAAAAAACCTATTAACATAAAATTAAAAGTAAGATATACTTAGTAATTCAAGAAAATAGTAAGAAGTCTCTAAAAAGTCCTTTTTTGTTTATCTTGCGAAAATCTGCGTCCTATTTTTTGTTGTCCTTCCCAGGAGAAAGTTGATATTTCTTTTGGAACTTCTCTATTCTCCTTCCGCTGTCGACAAACTTTTGTTTGCCAGTAAAGAAAGGGTGACAGTTAGAGCATATCTCTACGTGGAGATTTTGCTTGGTAGATTTAGTTTTATATTCTGCGCCACAAGCACACCTAATAATTGTTTCTGTGTAGGGGGGGTGAATTCCTTTTTTCATTTTAACATTGCCTCCTTCTTGTCCGAGCTTTTTCCCAAATGAGAGATGATATCTAAGAATTGTTGGTTATTTTCTGTCTTTTTCATTACTCTTATTATTGCTTCGATGGGGTCTTTAAAGTTTTGTTGATTCAGGTAATCTCGAAGAGACCAGATCATCTTTAATTCTTTTTTATCCAATAATAATTCTTCCTTTCTTGTTCCTGATTTATTAATGTCGATAGCAGGGAAGATACGTCGCTCTGCCAGTTCTCTCGTTAAGCGTAATTCCATGTTGCCCGTTGCCTTGAATTCTTCAAATATAACCTCCTCCATTTTGCTTCCTGTTTCTACCAGGGCTGTAGCTATAATAGTCAGACTTCCTCCTTCCTCTACTTTACGGGCTGCTCCAAAGAATCTTTTAGGATAATGCAGGGTATTGGCGTCTATGCCTCCTGAGAGAATCTTGCCACTGGTAGGGATGACAAGATTATAAGCTCGAGCTAGTCTGGTAACACTGTCTAGCAGGATTACCACATCATGCTCTTGTTCTACTAATCTTTTGGCTCTTTCAATAACTAGCTCTGTTACCCGGATGTGATGTTTCGGTGGTTGATCAAAGGTAGAAAAGACCACTTCTCCTTTTACTGACCTCTCCATATCAGTAACTTCTTCTGGCCGCTCATCAACAAGAAGAACTATGAGGTCTACTTCCGGATAATTAGTGGTAATACCGTTGGCAATTTTCTGCAGAAGTATGGTTTTTCCTGTCTTAGGAGGAGCAACGATGAGTCCTCTTTGCCCTTTCCCGATAGGAGCGATTAAGTCAATTAGGCGGGTACAGATATCTCCAGAATTGTTCTCCAGAGTAATACGCTCCTCGGGGTAGAGGGGGGTAAGATTTTCAAATACAGTTCTTTCTCTTGCTTTTTCTGGATCTTCTTCGTTTACCGACTCCACCTTTAATAAAGCAAAGTAATTTTCATTTTCCTTGGGGGGTCTGATTTGACCATTTACTGTGTCCCCCTCTCGCAGATCAAAGCGTTTAATTTGAGAGGGAGAGACATATATATCGTCCGGTCCCGAGAGGTAATTAGTAGTTCTAAGGAATCCATATCCTTCAGCTAGGACGTCTAATACTCCAGCTCCATAAACAACTCTTTCCTGGTCAATCTCATCTTGAATAATTTTAAATATGAGATCCTGTTTCCTCAAATGTTTATAATTTTCTATTTTTTTCTCACTTGCTATTTCATGCAGCCTGACAATATTGTCCTTTTGTAACTCAGTAATATTCACTTTTTATTCTCCTTATAGCTCCTGGAAGATTTTCTAAGATATCGCTAGCTATCAAACTCATTTCTTCTTTTTCTTGAATAACTAAATCGGCGGCATATCCGTGAAAATAGACTCCAAATTTCGCTGCCTCCAGGGGAGGAATTCCCTGTACTAATAATCCGCCGATTATGCCAGTGAGGACATCTCCGCTTCCTGCGCTAGCCATTCCCGGATTCCCGGTAGAGTTGATCCAATTATTACCTTCCTTATCAGCAATTATAGTTCTTGCTCCTTTTAAAACAGTGATTGTCCCTGTCTTTTTAGCTAAGGTAATGGCAGATTTTATTCTATCTTTCTGAACCTCTTCCACCCGAATTTTTAAAAGTCTACTCATTTCTCCTGGATGGGGAGTGATTATCAGGGGAGCCTTATATTTACTTAATAAAGAAACCTCGCCAACAAGGGCGTTTATTCCATCAGCATCAAGAACCAGGGGAATATTCAGTCGTTTTATGATCATAGTAACTAACTCTTTGCTTTCTTTATGAAGAGAGATACCCGGACCCAAGGCTATTGCTTTGCATCTTTGGCTAAATTTTTCGATTTTTTCAAATGCCCTATAAGATAAAGTCTTCTCTTTACTCTCTGGTAGAGGTAGAGTCATCACCTCGGTCAACTTAATTTCCAGAATAGGGTTTAAGCTTTCAGGGATTCCTAATGTTACCAATCCTGCTCCTACCCTTAAGGCAGCCAGAGCTGAGAGACTAGCTGCTCCTGTCATCCCTTCTGAGCCAGCTATGACCAAAAGATGTCCAAAGCTGCCTTTATGGGAGGATAGTTTTCTATAAAATAAATCTTTGGAAACGTCAGAAGATGTGAGGAGATTAGACTTAATCCTTTTTTCTTCCAGAGTAGAAGGAATTCCTATGTCTACCACCTTAATCTTGCCGGCATAATCCATTCCCGGATATAAATATAAGCCCCGTTTAGGATAAGCAAAGGTTATCGTATGATCTGCTTTTACCGCTTCTCCTGCCACCTCTCCTGTGTCTGCATCCACTCCTGTAGGAATATCCAGGGCTAGTATATTTTTAGAATACTTGTTAATTAAAGTAATAGCTTCCTTCATCAATCCACGAGGTGCTCCTTTTGAACCCGTTCCCAGAAGAGCATCTACTACTACTTCTACTTCTTTAAGTTCATAGTATAGGAATTTCCTTTTTCCCCTCACCTTAATCCTCTCCCCATAGGGGAGAGGGAAGGGTGAGGGGGTAAGTTCTTTTTTTAAAGATTCTATGTCTTCGGAAGAAGTAATTTCTTTTATGGATATGCCCATCTTTTCAGTGATAGCCAGATTTCGGGCTGCATCTTTTTTGAGCTTCTCCTTTTTACCCAAGAGGAATATTTTTACCTTTATTCCTTGATTAAAAAGATGCCTCGCTACCACCATTCCATCTCCTCCATTATTACCGGGACCACAGAATATATAAACAGATTTTCCCTTTAGAGGAGAGTATTCTTTTTCTATTATTTGTGCTGTTTTCAAACCAGCATTCTCCATAAGAACTATGCTGGGAATTCCTATTTTCTTTATTGCCTCTTCGTCCAGCGAGCGCATTTCCTCAGCAGTAACTAACTTCATTCTTCTCTTCCTATAGCTATTGCCTCGGCTATAGCATAATTACTATCATGGGAGATACTAATGAGGATATTTTTTATGCCCTTTTTACTCATAACCCTTTTCATTCTTTCTCCAGGATGAAGGTAAGGTTTACCATTTTTGGCGGCTAGTATTTCTATGTCTTGCCAGCTTATCCCCCCTTCCAGGGATTTAAATACGGCCTCTTTGGCAGCAAATCTTCCTGCTAGATAAGCGAGCTTTGCCCTGCCTCTCAACTGACAGCCCTGAATCTCTTTAGAGGTAAAAACCTTTTTCTGGAATCGCTCTCCCCATTTATTAAAAGCTTCATTTAGCCTCTTTATTTCAACAATATCTACCCCGATTCCTTTGATCATATATTCGTATTTCGTTGGTTAACTACGATTCACCATTCACTAATCAACCTAACCATCTCACTTACTGCTTCTTTTATTCCTACCAGGCATGCCCGGGCGATAATAGAGTGGCCTATGCTAAACTCTTGTATTTCTTCTATTAAACAGACTTTTTTCATGTTTTGATAATTTAGCCCATGGCCGGCGTTTACTCCCAGGCCAAGCTTTCTTGCTAAGGCCGCTGCTCCAGCAATTCTTTCCAATTCTGTGGCCATATCTAGCTCAGTCTTAGTTTCGGCATAGAGTCCGGTGTGTAATTCTACTACATCAGAACCATATTTATGTGCCTTTTTAACACTATTGGGAGTAGGATTGATGAATAAGGAAACCGATATCTTATTCTCCTGAAGAAGAGAAATTACCTCTTTTAACCTGGGGTCATCTTTGGAAAGGTCTAATCCACCTTCAGTGGTTATCTCTTCCTCTTTTTCTGGCACCAGGGTCGCTAGATCCGGCTTTATTTTTAAGGCAATTCTTACCACCTCTTCGCTGGTTCCCATCTCCAGGTTTAATTTAGTCTGAATCATTGCTCGCAAAAGTTTTAAGTCACGCTCCTGAATATGTCTTCTATCTTTTCTCAGATGGACAGTTATTCCCTCTGCTCCTCCTAGCTCTGCCAGAAGGGCAGCCGCTACCGGATCTGGTTCCTTGGCTTTTCTTGCCTGACGCAGCGTAGCTATATGATCAACATTCACGCTTAACCTTGGCATTTTAACCCTTTCTTTCACTATATACCATATACTACATACTATATACGAGATACTACTTTAATCCCAGGACATCCTGAAGATCATAAAGTCCTTTTTCCTTCTGAGCTAGAAATTTAGCAGCCAGAATAGCTCCCTCTGCAAAAATACTGCGGGATTCAGCTCGGTGGGTGATTTCCAGTCTTTCTTCTTCTCCAATAAATAAAACCGTATGTTCCCCTACTACACTTCCTCCCCTTACGGCATGAACACCAATCTCTTCCTTACTTCTTGTTTCTTCCCTTATCCCTTTTCTTCCATACACTCCTGTATCGGATAGATTTTTACCTTCCACATTGGCTATAATTTGAGCAATCCTTTTAGCCGTCCCGCTGGGAGCGTCTTTCTTATTACGATGATGTATTTCTATGATTTCTTTGTCAAAATTTTCTCCCAGAACCTTAGTTGCTTCCTTTACTATGTTATAGAGAAAATTAATTCCTATGCTCATATTAGAAGAAAGAACTATGGGAATGGCGCAAGAAGCCTCTTTTATTCTCTTTTCCTCTTCTTCTTTGAAACCAGTAGTACCTATCACTATGGGAGTCCTCTTTTTTTCAGCAATCCTAAGATGTTCTAGAGTTGCTGAAGGAGTAGTAAATTCAATAATAACACTATCTTTCTCTATTGCTTTTTCTAGCTCAGAGCTAACCTCAATTTTTCCTCCTATCTCTTTTCTCAGGAAAGGATACTCAGGGGCTTCTATTGCTCCTATTAATTTTACATCTTTCCTCCGGCAAGCTTTGGATATGACTTCTTTGCCCATTTTTCCAAGAGCGCCACAAACAATAATTTTTAACATTCCCTTGCCTTATCTTTTGAGTATGCTTTTCTTGGATTTATAAAACAGGAAGCTTCTTTTTCTAACTGGATCAGAAGTTAGATGTAAGGTATAAATAATTCAAGAAAATAGTAAGAAATAGACGAAAATCTGCGTCCTCATTAACTAGATCTTAATTTTGGGAAGGATCAATTTTGATTGAGTAATACGGACTCCTTATCTAAAGGAAGGTATCTGGTGGAGGCGGAGGGAATCGAACCCTCGTCCAGAAACCAAAGTATTAACACATCTACATATTTAGTCTATATTTTAAGTTCATCTTCTTACCCTCCTATAGACAGGATGAAAAGAAGACTAGCAGGTTTTGATTCACCTTATTTCTTTCCTGCTTAAGAAATAAGGTTAGCTCTACTTTCTTACGCCCTCCTTACTCCGTAGAGCACAAAGTAAGGGACGTAGCCCTCTAGCTGAGGCTAGGGACTAATGCCAATGGATTTAAATCGGCGTTTAAACTTAATGCCAGATGGATTTACAAGGTATCCAGCTATCCTTGATATGCAGTTTTAACCTTTGTATCTCTGTCGAAGCCGCATCGCCCCCTTCTTCATTTTAATTTTACAATGCTACTCGTCTTCCAGTGTCCGCTAACAACCATTTCCTGAGTCAATATGCTCGGGTATTTCCTGTGTCAGTATGCTCGGGTGAATAGCTCTGGCTATTCAGCCAAATAGCTTTAGCTATTTAGCCATTTCCCTTTTCTTTACTAGTGACTACCTCACTATCAGGTGTAATGACATATGTCACTGGTATCTTAACCACACGAAAAGCTTCTCTTCTTTAGAGTGCGTTCAACTTCTCGATCTACTGCTTTTTCTTTGAGTTTACGTCTTTTGTCGTAAAGTCGTTTTCCTCTAGCTAAACCTATTTCTAATTTAATCCTACCCTTTTTTAAATATATACTTAATGGAATTAATGTCAACCCCTTTTGAATTAAAATTCCGATTAATTTCTCTATCTCAGTTTTATGAAGAAGTAGTTTCCTTTCTCTTTTAGGGTCATAGTCACGCTCATGGGTGAAGACATAGGGAGCTATATGTAAGTTATAAAGGAAAACTTCTCCTCCCTTTACTCTGGCAAAGGAATCACCGAAACTTACTCTTCCCTCCCGAATGGATTTCACTTCCGAGCCTTTAAGCACAATCCCTGCTTCCCATTTATCCAGAATCTGATACTGATATCTTGCTTTTCTGTTGACAATCACTTTTATTTCATTGCTCGTTGTTCGTATCCCTCACAGGGTACGATTCACGATTTTGGAATGAGAAATGATCTTTATCAATCCTATTAATATTCCCAGGGTAAGAAAAGCTCCTGGAGGAAGGATCATTATCACCCAGGGTGTAAAGGAAGGGCCTAAAACTTGATAGCCAAATATAGATCCTGACCCCAACAATTCTCTAATGCTCCCGAGGACAATCAAAGTACCTGTAAATCCTAGTCCCATCCCCAGGGCATCAGCTAGTGAGGCAAGGGGCGGATTTTTAGAAGTAAAAGCTTCCTGCCTTCCCAGAATTATGCAATTAACCACAATTAAAGGGACATAAGGACCTAGGGCCTTACTGATGGCTGGAAAATTTGCTTTCATAGTGTAGTCGATTACGGTTACGAAGCTGGCGATAATTATGGTAAAAGTGACGATTCTTACCTCCCGAGGAATTAGTTTTCTAAATAAAGAGATAACTATTCCTGAGCACACCAGGACAAAAGTAACAGCCATGCCCATAGAGAATCCATTTATGGCGGAATTGGTTATAGCTAAGGTTGGACACATTCCTAAAAGTTGAACAAGAACAGGATTCTGCTTCCATAAACCTTTGATAAATTCAGCATAAATTCGATAGGATCTCGTCATAATTCGTATCTCGTTGTTCGTCGCTCGTATCTCGTGCCCCTTCACCAATAGCTTATTCCTTCGGAATCAACCACTCACAAAATACCATTCACGTTCTTCTTTCTTTTTGACGTATTAAAAAATATTTTACCTCTTTCCACAAATAAGTCAAATTCATTCGGATTTATTATGAACTCTTTTTATTGGGATAACATAAATGCTGGAAACCTTATGGAGAGAAAATTAAGTTGGAATCATTTTTAAAATATTAGGAATTTTTCGGGACAAAAGGGAGAAAAGGGTAACATAGTTGACATTTCATTTTTTTAAGATATATTTTTAAGATATAATATAGAAAAATAAATCTATATTTATATATTCCGTAAAGATTCTTATCTTATATATTCCGTAAAGATTCTTATCTTATATATTCCGTAAAGAATTCTTATTCTTATAAATCTATGGAGCAGTAATGATGCAAACCTCTGATATTTTGGAGAAACTAGATATTCCAAGGCATAAACTATATTATCTGGAACAAAAGGGCTACATCCACCCTAAAAGGGTTCCGCGGGGAGACCTAGAGGCTAGAGAGTTTACAGAGGAAGATTTTAAAAAGATCCAGGCAATATGGAAATATCTAAAGCGGGGATTTAAGCATAAAATTGCTTATCGAAAAGCCATGGAGGAGCTCAACAATTCCCAGTTAGAGTTTAGCCCGCAATCTAAAAATGAAGTAGAATAAGGACGTGCAAGGCGCTTCCTTGACTTGTTGTAGAAGTTAAACTAAAATAGAGGAACTTTAAGCTAGCAAAGGAGAGGAAAGAGACGATGCAGATTAAGGAGAATCAGCAATTGAAGATCAAAGGCAGGGTTGTTGTTGGCCAATCTATGAAGGAACTAACTTCCATGAAGATAGGGGGAAAAACTGATTTCTTTGTAGTTCCACAGGACTTAGATGACCTTAAGCTAGTTTTGTCCTTTTGCAGGGAAAAAGACATTCCTTTCTTTGTTATCGGCAATGGGACTAAATTACTGATGCGAGATGAGGGTTTTAAGGGAGCAATAGTGAAATTAGGTGAGCACTTTAAATCAATAAAAAACGAGGGAAAGCGGACAAAGGTAGGGGCGGGAGTAAATTTGTCTACTTTGATAGATTTTACAACCGAGAGAGGTTTTTCAGGTATAGAATCTTTGTCTGGAGTTCCTGGTACGATAGGAGGAGCAATAGTAAGAAATGCCAGTGCTTTTGGAGAGGATATATCTCAAAGAGTCTTATCGGTGAAAGTACTGGATAAAGATAATAATTATTTGATTTTCTCTAAGAAAGATATCGGTTTTGATTACCGCAGTAGTGTCTTTCTAGACAACAAAGACTGGGTTATAATTGAGGCCGAATTGGAACTATGGCCGAGGGAAAAAGAGGAGATAGTCTTACGTTTAGAGGAAATAAGAAGAAAAAAGGTCCTCAGTCAACCTATTTCCTTTGCTTCCGCCGGATGTATATTTAAAAATCCTCCCCCTTATTCCGCCGGATTTCTCATCCAGGAGGCAGGTTGTCTTGGAATGAAGATCGGGGATGCTCAAGTTTCTCTCCAACATGCTAATTTCATAATCAATAAGGGAAATGCCACTGCTCGAGATGTACTCAGGTTAATACAAGAGATCAAAAGAAAGGTCAAGGATAAGTTTAATATTTCATTGGAGCCAGAGTTAGAGATAGTCTGATTTCTCAAACGTCGAGGAATATTCTGAGTCAATATGCTCGGGTAAATAGCTCTGGCTATTTAGCCATTTCCTGAGTTAATATGCTCGGGTAAATAG
>JAUVZS010000254.1:0-2887 GCA_030602435.1 Clostridia bacterium | reverse complement strand
CTCGTTTTGCCGTTAATGAATTCATCCAAGAAGGGGTTGATACAAGCAGTATAGTTAAAGAAAAGAAGGCCGGACCTTATTTTGCTTTCATTGTGGTGGATGAGGAAAAGGCTAGCCGCACCATCTGCTGGACAGATCAGATGGTCTGTCGGCTTAAGAAAGAAGAACTGTCGAGAGATTTTATTACCTCCTGCCAGATTCTTCATTTAGATGAATACGATCTGCCAGCAGCGCTCTTGGCGGCTAAGTGGGCTAAAGAGGAAGGTATAAAGACCGTGCTTGATGCAGAGACCCCTGAGAAGAAAGAGCTCCTTCCCTTGATAAAACTGATTGATTTTTTAATTGTGCCGGAGGAATTTGCTCTTGGTTTTAGTAGTGCTGGTGATGTAGAAAAAGCTATCGAATTTTTCCTCAAGCAGGGTCCGGAAATAGTGGTCATTACTCAAGGAAAGAGGGGTTCTTTGACAGGAACAAGGGAAAAGAGATTTTTTCAACCAGTCTTTAATAATGTGTCTGTAGTGGATACTACAGGCTGTGGAGATGTCTTTCATGGTGGTTTTATTTACGGACTCCTTAAGTATTGGCCAATAGAGGTAGTTAGTGAATTTGCCAGTGCAGTTGCCTCCATTAAATGTGAGAAATTGGGTGGAAGAGCGGGATGCCCGAGTTTTGAGAGGGTGAGGGATTTTCTTCTTTCCTTTGGCTCAGAGAGAATAAAATCCCTTTTAAAAAAGGAGGTTTAAATGAAAGATCCAAAACCAGATAAAGAGGAACTTAGAGAGGTTATTCTAAGAAAGAAAATTCCCTCAAAGGTTCATTTTTTTGAACTTCATATCGATACAGAGGTCATTAGGTATTTTACAGAAAAATTTGATCGAAGGTGGATAGAGCCTTCTTTAGCCAAGGATAGGAAGTCTCAAGAGGCATCTCTTAAGAATTATATTGAGTGTTGGTATCGGCTTGGTTATGATTGCCTAAGATTTATCAGTGACTTCCGCTTCTCAGGAAGTTTATCCTTTGCTTCTAAAAAGAGGATAGGCAAAGATACTGCTTTACTTTCTAAAAGAGAGAGGAGTTGGGTTGAGGAAGGACAGGGAATAATAACCTCTTGGGAGGATTTTGAAGGGTATAGTTGGCCTTCCCTTAAAGAATTGGACCTATGGCCTTTTGAATTTGTCTCTAGGAATCTACCGGAGGGGATGGGAATCTTTGCTTCCTTTTCCCCTGGGGTTCTTGAAGTCATTTCCAATGAGCTATTCGGGCTTGAGACACTTAGTTATCTTCTATATGATGATCCAGATTTAGTTGAAGCGGTGGTAAACAAGGTAGGAGAACTAATCTATGGAGCATATAAAAGAATCATTGGCCTGGATAATTTGGTCGGCTTTTTTCAAGGAGATGATATGGGATTTAAGACATCTACGCTTCTTTCTCCAGATACATTAAGAAAGTATATTCTACCCTGGCATAAAAGATTTGCTAAACTTGCCCATGACAATGGACTTCTCTATATTCTCCACAGCTGTGGCTACTGCGATTCAATAATGGAAGATTTGATTGAGGATATAAAAATAGATGGCAAACACTCTTTTGAAGATGCAATAATGCCAGTTACGGAATTTAAGAAGAGATATGGGGATAGGATTGCCGTGTTAGGTGGAGTGGATGTGGATAAACTCTGTCGACTAAAAGAGAAAGAATTACGCCAATATGTAAGGGATATTTTAGATAAATGTATGCCCGGTGGAGGTTATTCTTTAGGTTCTGGAAATTCCATCACCAATTACATTCCAATAGAGAACTATCTCATTATGATTGATGAAGGAGCTAAATGGGGAGGATAAGAATGGCTAAAGATCTTATAGAAATAGGTATTAAGGAGATAATGGAGAAAGCCTATAGACAGCATATGGAGTGAACCCCTCAGGCTAGACACTTTAAGTCTTAACACACCATACATTCCCCAGAGCTATTCTTTGCCAATAACCTCTCGTATTCCTCTTTAGGCCGATAATCTAAAGATGAATGCAACCTCTTATTATTATACACATCTTCAATAAAATAGGGAATCCTTTCTATAACATCAGAAAAGGTTTCGTACTGCCATAGATACACCTCCTCCTGTTTCAGGGTTTTAAAGAATGATTCAGGCTGTGGCGTTATCATAAGGATTACCTTTTCCGGACATGCCTATTCTGATACCATTATCCTTTAATATTTTTATATAATCTTTACAAGTATACTGAATCCCCTGATCTGAACGATGAATCAGATTATCGGTTTTTCTAGTGGCTATAGCCATATTTAAAGCAGTGATAGTAAGTTTAGGAGATAAAGTTTTACCTTTAGCATAAACTACTATTTTTCGTGAATAAATATCTATTATGGCTGATAGGTAGACAAAACCGTTAAGTATCTTGATATAGGTGATATCCGCACACCAGATCTGATTGATACCGATAAGTTCTTTATTTTTGATCAAATTAGAGTATATTTTATTATTGTGTTTGCTATTGGTAGTAGTTATATATTTGTGTTTTATCCTACCTTGTATACCTAATTTCTTCATCATTTTTAATACCTTCTTATGATTGGCTATTACCTTATCACTTCTTAATTGAGCTGTAATTATCCTATAACCTTAATAGGGATGTTTATAGGAAATATCCTTTATCTTATTTTTAATATCTGTTTCTTTTATCTTTTTATTAAGATTACCTTTTGGCTGGCAATAAAGAGTAGATCTTTTTATACCCATTATTTCTTCTAATTCTTGATATACTTTTTCAGTTTCATCACTCATACAAAAAGTTCTATAATCGTTCGGTCTGGGGAGCCTGACAATTTCCAGCTCTTTGGCATTTGCTGAAGGGCTTTTTTGTTTTTT
>JAUVZS010000135.1:0-4557 GCA_030602435.1 Clostridia bacterium | reverse complement strand
GTGGAATTGTAAAAACCCGGGGTACGATATCCTATTAAGCAGTATTTACTATGACTCAACCTTTTAACAGCAGCAATTGCTCTAAGATACTGATCCAGAATAGTAACTGTTTTCTCTTCCTCAGGGTTTCCATAGATAAGTCGATATTTTTTATCAAGTTTTTTAAAAGCAGCGCAATTCATAATAGCCCCACAAAGTGAATTGGTTGACAACTTTCCTCCCTTCATGGGTGACTCGGGAAAAGCCCACATTATCACTGGAATATCTCCTAAGTCCTGGACAATTCGAGCCGGAATATTATCCCAGGTAAAAGCACCCTCTAGAATAATCAAAGCATCAATGTCTTTCGTTTTAAATTCCCTGGCTACCTTCTCGCTATCCTCGGGTGTAGTCACCAGATACGGGCCAACTAAGTTATCCTTTGATATGGGAAGAACTTTACTTACTTTATCCATGCTTTTTTTAGCTTCCTCAACTGGAAAATGAGGCATTGAAGTTGCTACCAAACCAACCTTGATTTTGTTTAGTTTATGCATATTCTCTTTCTCTTATTTAAACAAAGCTCTATACTCAGGTACAACATCCTGCGAGAATCCCTTTATTCCCTCAGTAGTCTTGGGGTGGCGGAACATATCGGCAAGTATTTGAAAACCCATAGTTATAACATGAGCTCCTGCCTCTGCCATTTCTCTGACCTGTCTTGTGTTTCTCATTGCAGAAGCAATAATCTCGGTCTCAAAGCCATAAATCCTATAAATTTTTGTTGTTCTTTCCACTAAATCTGTGCCGCTATCTATGCCATTATTATCTCCTATGTCAGCCAATTTCTTTATATCCTCACAGGTATATAAAGAAACTATTTCCTCATCATTAGATTTATTCAGATAATTTTGTAGTTTCTCTCGAGTAATAGCCCTAACAAGAGAGCGATCGAAATAGTCTGTCTCTTTAAAGGAAATACCTAAGTTAGTCCTAATATAGTTGTCAATCCTTCCGGCAAAGGGGCTTGCGTAGGTAGCTCCCGCCTTTGCCGCCAAAAGAGCCTGCTCCGGTGACATTATTAGGGTACAATTCACGGGTATACCTTTTCCCTTAAGCATCTTTATTGCTTTTATACCCTCAAAATCACCGATAGAGGAATCACCCGAGTAGGTATTGATGGGACTTTTTATGACTACGTTCTCGGCTACCGGGTTAAACTTATCGTAAAGGAGTTCTGCTTCTTTTACCATGGTCTCACTATTTAAACTTATAACCTCCAAGCTTACAGCCCCTCCCTTACCTACAGCTTTTAAAATCTCCTTAATGTAGTCCTCCATGTTGATATTTTTTCCCTTCTCCTTTTCTGCCTCAACGGCCAGTTTAATAAGGGTGGGATTGGTGGTAGCTCCATCAATTATTCCCCACGAACAAGCCTCTTTAATCTCATCTAACTTTGCCGTGTCGATAAATATCTTCATCTTAACTCCCTTCTTTTACCCTGCCTTTTTTTAAGGCCTCTATTACCGCTAGAGTCTCCCCGGCTAAAAACCTTATCAGGCCACCTCCAGCAGTCGAGATATGAGATATCTTGCTTTCTATGCCGAACTTACTGGCGGCAGCAACGGTGTCCCCTCCTCCCATGACGGAAAAAGCAGAAGAGCTAGCTACTTCCTTCCAGATTTTCTCAGTACCCAGGGAAAACCCTTCTCTTTCATACATTCCTGCTGGCCCATTCATAAAGATTGTCCTTGCCTTCCCTATCTCGTGAGAGTACTCACTTATAGTTTCTTCTCCAATATCCAATATCAAGCCATCTAGAGGAAGATCTGAGATGGTGATTTCCTTTCTTCTCCCATTATCGTCTATAGCTACATCTTGAGGATGGTTCACTTTCTGCTCATAAATTTTTAAGATCTTTCTTGCTTTCTCTATATAAGACAACAGATTCCTCTTCTTTAAAAGCTCCTCACTTGGCTGCCCCAAATCATATCCCTTGGCCTTTAACATTACATTGCCCACCAGGCCAAAGGTAAGGATTCTATCAGCACAGTTATCTTTTAGGACATGATCCATCATACGAAAGGCATCCAATATCTTTGCTCCCCCCAAAAGGTAAAGACAGGGTTTTCGAGGAGAAGTCTTTACCTTTGATAGAGCAGCAAGCTCTTCTTGGAACAATCTTCCAACTGCTGACGATAGAATGCGAGGAAAGGCGACCAAAGAAGGCTCTGAACGGTGAACGCAGGCAAAGGCATCACAGATATATAAATCAACTAAGGGTGACAGTTTAGTTATGAGATAAGTTCTGCACTGCTCCTCGGCAGTAAGTTTAACCTCTTCCTCAAAGATTATGGTCTCCTCGGTGTAAAGGCGAATATTTTCCAGGAGGAGAATCTCCCCTTCCCTTAGTTTTTTTATCCTCTCTTGAGCAGTTGGGCCAGCTATATCCTCAATAAACTCCACTTTTTTATCTAAAAATTTCTCCAAATAATCTCTATGTTCTTTCAAGGAGGTGAAGTTTTGGTAGTCTAAGGGGTCGCCTTGATGAGCTAATATAACTACCCTGGCTCTCTTTTCAGAAAGTTCTTTTAGCGTAGGAGCACTTCTTCTTATCCGCGTAGCATCCTTTATCCTTTTACCCTGGTCTAGAGGACAATTAATATCACAGCGTACAAGAACCCTCTTACCCTTCACCTGAACATCATCTAATGTAGGGATACCTTCTGAAAGCATATTTTTCCTCTTCTTGATCCCATTCCTAAGCATCTATTGGTATGAGCCATGGCCTCTTTGGCAGTTTTTTCCAATCCTAAGAGGCATCTTATAGCATCTATATTCTCCGGGATAACAATTGACTCCTGGGGTATCATATTAGTAGAATATATTCTCATCCCCTCTTTACCCAGGTAGATAGTTTCTTCCCATACGGGAACTTCGTACATATCTCCTCTGGATGCCCCTCTGTCCCTATTGTAGTCAAATATATGAGAAGTAGAGATGAAACCATCTTCCAGGCGGAATAATCTAATACGAGGTTCTTCCTGGAATACCTCTATAACTTCCTCTTTAGTAGTTTTCTTTTTTATCTCGAAGAGCATCATAGTTGCATGCCCATGACAAACAGGAGCAGTTACTACAGCCGTAACTACATGAATTGAACTTACATAAGAAAAATCTAAAGCCTGGTGACTGGGGATCTTTGAAGGGAGAAGAGCGTCTACTGGCCCTTTATGGGTCTCAGAAATGTCCGCTGACCTTCTTACTATAGCGCAAAATGCCTCTTTAACTCCAAAGGCACGGTCACAAGTAAAAATTTGCCGGGCAACTCCTGTAGTATTACAGGAAAACATTTGAAGATATCTTAACTTGCGGCACTCATCGTAATTAGCCATAGGGTAAAAAATATTATCCCCTACTTCTCTTTCTTCCCCTGCTTGAAAAATAGCAGGCACTCCATACCTCATGTATATCTTTTTGTTCTTTGCCCCAATGCCTGGAGAGGTAGCATCTACTACTATATCCACTTTCCTCAAAAGTCCTTCCAAAAACCCTTTGATGGGTATCCCTGCTTTTTTCATTTCTTCTCTTTTTTCTGGTAAAGCGCAATATATAGGGTAATCTTTACCTGATTCCACAGCTGCTCTTACAGGTAAAGTAGGAGCAACATCTACCACGCCTGCCAGCTCCATATCATCTTGCTTGACTATCCCATCGGCTACTCTTTCTCCTATAGTCCCATAACCTACCACCGCTACTCTTTTTTTAGCCACTGCTCTTCTCCTCTATCGAGATTGCTAAAAAACTCCAAGTCTGTCATTGAGCAAAGTCCCTCGCTTGTCATTGCGAGCCCCGTTAAAAATTTCCAATTTCTAAACGGGGCGAGCGGAGCGAAGCAATCTCCTCTATCTTAATTTTGGTTTGACAGCGATTTCTCAAAACACTGTCACTGGCTCGAATAGTTTCTTTAACTTCGGACAAACTTATCTCTTTTTTCCCTTCTTTAATACCAATAACCTTGGCTAAGGAGTATACCCGGAGCAAAACATCTGCTAAAAATTGTAGATAAAAAAACAAATAGTTCCGGGCGCGAAAATCAATCAGAGCATAAGAATAAGCTAAACGAAAGGGAAGCTCTCTTCTCATCCAAAATCTCATATACTGAGTAAGTAAATTTTTTCCTTCTTCGGCTATTTTAATCTCTTTCAACTCTGGGAATTCCACGCTTTGTGAAGTATGGGAAAAATCCCACTTCATTGACTCAGGACTGAACCTTATCTCATAAACCATCACTTTTCCCGTATTTATTTTTGTATTCAAAAAAGGTTGATTAAATTCTTTCTTAAAAAACTTCGGCAGCGAGATATCCTTTTGGGAGAAAATTTGCTTTTTGAGTACCTCTCTCATAAGTTTTTGAGCCTGCTCTATCCGCGTAATGTTTCCCATTTCCTTCATCAAAGAACTACAAAGATTTACTCTTTCTCGAAATAAAAATATCCCTTTTTCTGCCTCTTCTTTCAGCGAAGCCTGGATTAAATGTTTAGCTATGAAAAGGCAAATATCCTCAGAGGTATAGCA
>JAUVZS010000013.1:0-11982 GCA_030602435.1 Clostridia bacterium | reverse complement strand
CTGCTTTTTCTGTTATGCCCGGGCCTTCCCCGGATATTTTCGTACCTTTCACGAAAAGGGCATAATCACCGTAGCTAAGGATTTTGACAGGACAGTAGCCGAGCAGCTTGATTCTATAAATGTTGCGGCCCCTGGTTATCTTAGCCCGGTTACTGACCCTTTCCAGCCCTTAAATGAGAAATACCATCTTTCAGAGAGGATAATCAAGGTTTTTGTGGAAAGGAACATCCCTATTGAATTTATCACCAAAGCTTCCATTCCCCAGGAAGCTATTGATCTGATAAAGATGCAACCCCATTCCTTTGGTCAGGTTTCTATCCTTACTATTGACGAAGGCTTAAGGAAAGTTCTAGTTCCTCAGGGTGCTTCTACCTTAACTCTTTTTCGTAACCTAGAAAGACTAGCTAGAGAGGGGATTTTTGCTGTCTGCCGTATTGACCCTATCTTTCCTTATATTACTGATAAGAAAAAAGATCTGGCAGAGTTGGTGGAGAGGGCTAGATCCTCGGGAGCGGGCCATATTGTTGCCAGTATTCTTGATATTCCCCTTCGAATCAAGAAAGAGGTTTTAGAGACTCTAAAAAGGCACTTCGGGCCAGGGAAAAAGTGGGATTACCAAAAACTTTATAAGGAAAACATTGACGGATACCTTCATGCCAAAATAGATTATCGGAAAAGGATTTTCGATAACCTGCGCAATATCTGCGAGAGGAAAAATCTAACCTTTGCTCTGTGTATGGAGTATGAAATTAAAAAAGGAGAAATCAGAGGTCTGAATCAAGAATTTATGAGTTCTCGTAACTGTGAGGGTATTGATATACCTGTCTATAAAAGAGAAAAAGAGAAATTTTATCCTGCCAGTGAGTGTGCTGGTGACTGCCTGCACTGTACCCATCCTAAATGCGGCATTGAGGATTTGGCTATGGGAAAAGATGGGTCAAAGAAAGACTGGCATCTTAGGGATTATCGAAGGTGGTCAAAAGGAGTCTGGAGGGAAAATATAGATGCTTTCGGGGCGCTCAAGGAGGGTATGGAGTTGTATCTGATATTTTTGGCTTATCTGGTTAAACTCATCAGAATGTATTGGTTCTATCGAGCTAGCGGTAGGGAATTCCTCCCTCAGAAAATCGACATAACGGCCATTTTTGGTGATGCGAAAATCAAGATGAGGACCAGTAGATAAGCCTGTTGAGCCTACGTATCCAATTACCTGGTTCTGCTTTACTTCTTTCCCTTTTTTCATTCCTTTAGCATAGCCAGATAAATGGCCATAGCTACTGATAATGTCCTGTCGGTGTTCTATCTTAATGAACCTCCCAGAACCTCCTTTCCAGCCCACAAAGGTTACTGTTCCATCGGCAACCGTTGAAACTGGTGTTCCTATAGGGGCAGCATAATCGATACCCAGGTGGGGACGGTAGATTCTTAAGATAGGATGGAGTCTACGGTAGGAAAAGCGAGAGCTTATCCTGGTGTAGTTTAAGGGAGAGCGGAGAAATGATCGGCGCAGCGAATTTCCCTCGGGTGTATAATAATCATAATGATTTTTTTCGTCCTTAAATAGTATAGCCGTATAGGTTTTCTTAGTGTTAATATACTGAGCAGCCATAATCTTTCCTTCCATAAGAATCTTACCTTCGGAGGAGAGATATCGCTCCCATATAAGCTCAAAGGTATCGCCTTTTCGAGGGTCAGTGAAAAAATCTATCTCCCAGGCAAATATATCGGCAAAACGATTGATTAGTTCAGAGTCAAGCCCTTCCTTTCGCATTGACTCATAAACAGAGGATTGGAGGCTCGCCTTCGCTCCTATGATGACTTTGTGCCGCGGGATTTCCTTCTTGTAAGCTGAGAAGATTCCATTTTCTGACTCCTCTACAAGATAGTATTCAAGAGAATCGGGAAAGTATTCAAAGATGATACGGCCATCCGGACTTTTTTTTAGCTTGAGAAGGTCACCAGGCTTAGACCTCTTTGGGTTAAATAAAGGTTTCAATGCCTGGGTGAGAGAGTAAGTCTTTTGTGAAGAAAGGCCGGCAGAAAGAAGGGATTCATAGATAGTTTCACCATGACGAATGGTAGCAGAGGCAAGGAGTACTGAGTCATCTTCGGGGATTTCAGGTGATTCCTGGGGAACTTTTTCAGGAGCCCCCTTAGAAGAAGGAGAAGAAAGCAGCGATGAGAAAGGTAGTTGGAGAGAAGAAAAATAGAAAACGCCCAACATTATTAAGGGGAGAATGATAATTATTAGGAGGATAATTTTTTTTTTCATTTTCTGATTCTGTTTCTATTCTTTATTATGGGATTAGGTTTTCTGCCGCTGCTCTTTATCCTGGTTTCTCAGTCAATATATTCTACCATAAAATTCCATTAAGTGCAAGTTTAATGTCCAGTTTCATTTACCTGTGATTATTCTTGTTTTAATTAAGGTTTTCTTATATAATAATTCGTAACAGGTAAGTTTTCCTAGCAAAATGCTTAAATATAATTTTGGAGGTTATAGATGAAGAAACGTATTTTAACAGGAGATAGACCAACTGGTAATTTGCATATAGGACACTATTTTGGTGCCTTAAAAAATCGCGTGGCACTTCAAGGCGAATATGATACTTTTGTCATAATTGCTGATATACAGGCTTTAACTGATAACTTCCAAAATCCAGAAAAAGTACGAAAAAATGTTTATGGAGTGGCAATGGATAACCTTGCTGCTGGCATTGATCCAAACAAGTCAACTATTTTTATTCAATCTTTAATTCCAGAAATAGCAGAACTGACTGTTTTTTATTCTAATTTAGTTACAATTACTAGATTACAGAGAAATCCAACAGTTAAAGAAGAGATAGAACAGAAAAAAGAGTTGTTCGGTGACAATGTGACATTTGGATTCCTTGGATATCCAGTTAGCCAAGCTGCTGATATTACTGCATTCCAGGCTGATTTAGTACCGGTGGGAGAGGATCAATTACCACAAATTGAACAAGCCCGGGAAATAGTTAGAAAATTTAATCAAATTTATGGGCCAACATTAAAAGAGCCTGAAGCTAAGGTTAGTCAGTTTCCTCGCATTAGAGGATTAGATAGAGCTAAAATGGGCAAGAGTTTAAACAATGCTATATATTTAGTAGACCCACCAGAAATAATTAAAAAAAAGGTTACATCAGCCATAACCGATACAAAAAAGATTTACCTTAAGGACAAAGGACATCCAGAGGTCTGTGTAATTTATGACTATCATAAAATGTTTGGCACAGATGAGTTAGATATAATTGAAAAAGAGTGCAGGAGTGGGACTAGAGGTTGTGTTCAATGCAAAAAAGAGTTAGTTGAAAGTATAGTTAAAACATTGGCGCCTATTCAAGAAAAAAGACAATATTATCAAGAAAGACCAAAATTAGTTGAAGAAATTCTATTTGAAGGTACCCAAAAAGCTAGAAGTGTTGCTAAAGAGACATTAAAATTAGTAAAAGAAAAAATGTACTTAAATTATTTTTAGGGAGGAGAATGATACAGGTTTTAGTAATGTATTATTCAAAAACAGGAAATACCAAGAAACTACTATTATTTCCATTATTCAAGCTATGTTGATATACGGAATGATTATTGTAGGAGATCCTTTTGATGCAACTGGTCACTACGGTGTATCATGCACTGGAACTCCTGATAAAAAAACCACTCAGAATGCTGCGAAGCTAGGAAAGAGGGTAGCTTTATTGGCTAAAAAATTAAAAAGTTAATTATGAGAAACCTGGCAAATTCAATAGTTGACTAAATTCTTTTCTATAATAGAATACAGCTTATTGCTTACCACTAAAGAGGAGGAGAGAGAAGTGGAAGAAAAAAATATTGAGTTACTTAAAGCAAAGTGCAGCAAAGAAAGCTATGAAAAGCTGATAGGGTTGAATAATCCAAAGTTGCATAATTTTATTGCAAAATATACAAAGCTCTGCAATCCTGATTCTGTTTTTATTGGCAATGATTCCCTTGAAGATAGACAGCATATCAGAAATGAGGCATTGGAAAAAGGAGAAGAAAAAAAACTCGTCATTGAAGGCCATGCAGTTCATTTCGATGGATATAACGACCAGGCAAGGGATAAGGCTCAAACCAGGTATCTTCTTCCTCCTGGAGTAGATCTAGGCTCTAGTCTTAATGCTATAGACAAAGAAAAGGGTTTAAGGGAAATCCATGAATATCTGAAGGATATTATGGTGGGTAAAGAGATGTATGTTTTATTCTTCTGTCTTGGGCCGACGAATTCTGAGTTTTCTATTCCCTGCCTTCAAATAACCGATTCGGGTTATGTTGCACATTCAGAATATATTCTTTATCGGGCTGGATATGAAGAGTTTAAAAAACTTGGAGATTGCGAAGATTTTTTCAGATATGTTCACGGCGCAGGTGTTTTAGAAAATGGGGTAAGTAAAAATGTGGATAAACGCAGGATATATATAGACCTCGAAGATAATATTGTTTATAGTGTAAATACTCAATATGGCGGAAATACTATTGGTCTTAAAAAACTTTCTTTAAGATTAGCCATCCATAAAGCACCGCAGGAAGGCTGGCTTGCAGAGCATATGTTACTTATGGGTGTTCATGGCAGGAAGGGAAGGGTTACCTACTTTGCCGGTGCTTTTCCCAGTGCATGTGGGAAGACCTCCACAGCTATGCTAGAAGGTGAAACTATTGTTGGTGATGATATAGCTTATTTAAGAAAAAAAGATGGGAAAATTTATGCGGCAAATGTTGAATGCGGAATTTTTGGAATTATCCGGGATGTTAACCCGAAAAATGACCCTGTAATCTGGGAAGCTCTCAATTCTGAAGGAGAGGTGATTTTCTCCAATATTCTGGTAACCGAGAAGAAAATTCCTTACTGGCTTGGAGATGGAAGAGGAATGCCTGAAAAGGGAATTAATTATTCCGGTGAATGGTATAAAGGAAAAAAGGATTCCTGGGAGAATGAAATTCCTCATGCTCATAAAAACGCACGCTATACAGTGAGCCTCTATGCTCTTAAAAATCTCGACTCCAAATTAGACGATCCTTGTGGTGTAGAGGTAAAGGGTATAGTCTATGGCGGAAGGGACTCCAGTATCTGGCCTCCGGTGCAGGAAGCTTTTGACTGGGCTCATGGAGTAATAACGATGGGGGCATCTTTAGAGTCAGAGACCACATCGGCAACTTTGGGAAAGGAGGGCGTTCGACAATTCAATCCTATGTCGAACCTTGATTTTGTTTCTATTCCTCTTGGTAGATATATTAATAATCATCTTAAGTTTGTTGATTCTGTAAATACTCCGCCCTCTATTTTTTCTGTTAATTATTTCCTGAAAAATAAAGATGGCAAGTATATAACTGGAATGGAAGATAAACGAGTCTGGATTAAGTGGATGGAGCTGCGGGTTAATGATGATGTAGAGGCAATTAAAACTCCTGCAGGTTATATTCCAAAATACGAAGACCTTAAAAGATTATTTTCTGAAGTTCTTGATAAGAATTACAGAGAAGAAGATTATACAAGGCAATTTACCTTAAGGATTCCGGAAAACCTTGCCAAAATCAAAAGAATCATCAATATCTATAAAATAAAGGCACCCGATACACCGGCTGCTTTATTTAGGGTTCTTGAAGAACAGAAAAAGAGATTGCAAGAGGCAAGGGTAAAGTATGGAGATTATATAGCCCCGAATGTATTTTGAAAAATGGCAAATCGACCCATAAGTAGCGGTGCGATTTATCGCACATTTTATCTTGGTGACATTAAGCTTTTTAAAAGAGGAAAGGTCAGGGATGTCTATAATCTGGGAGATAAACTTTTAATTATTTCTACGGATAGGATATCTTGTTTTGATGTGGTGTTGCCGACAAATATTCCTCATAAGGGAGAAGTCTTAACTCGTCTTTCAGTATTTTGGTTTGAATTTACAAAGGATATTATTCCCAATCATTTAATCACAGCCAATGTAGATGATTTTCCAGAAGTGATAGCCAAGCACAAAGGAATATTACGAGGCCGCTCAATGTTAGTAAAAAAAACAGAGTCCATACCCGTTGAGTGTGTGGTGAGAGGTTATCTGGCCGGCTCGGGCTGGAAGGAATATAAAGAGAGACAATCTATCTGTGGGATAAAATTACCAAAAGGTTTAAAGGAATCAGGGAAACTACCTCAAGCCATTTTTACCCCTGCAACAAAAGAGGATGTAGGACACGATATTAACGTTGCACAAGAGTATATTGAAAAAGAGATGGGAAAAGCTCTCGCTGCAAAACTAAAGGATGTAAGTATTGCCCTCTACAAAAAAGCAAGCCAATATGCAGAGTCTAAAGGTATCATTATTGCTGACACAAAGTTTGAATTTGGCAAGGTGGCAGATGAGATTATTCTTATTGATGAGGTGTTTACTCCTGATTCTTCAAGATTCTGGCCAAAGGATGGATACGTACCTGGCAGGAGTCAGCCGAGTTTTGATAAGCAGTTTGTGCGGGATTATCTTGAGACTTTAGACTGGGATAAGACTCCTCCCGCTCCCAAACTGCCCGAAGAAATAGTCTTAAAGACAACTGAGAAATATCTTCAAGCTCTTGAAATAATCACAGGGAAGAGGCTTTAATGAATAATATGTCTATATCAAAAAGAGTAAGTGTAATCAGTCCTTCAGTGACGCTGGCTATAACTGCTAAGGCAAAAAAGATGAGGGGGGAAGGAATTGATGTTATTGGTTTTGGGGCCGGTGAACCAGATTTTGATACGCCAGTCCATATCAAAGAGGCAGCTAAAAAGGCATTGGATGAAGGTTTTACCAAATACACTCCAGTCTCAGGGATGGAGGAATTAAAAGAGGCAATTTGCAGGAAATTCAACCACGATAATAATCTTGACTATTCGCCGCAAGAAATTATTGTTTCCTGTGGAGCAAAGCACTCTATCTTTAATGCAATTTTTGTTTTATGCAACGAAGGCGATGAGGTAATCCTGCCCTCGCCTTACTGGGTAAGTTATCCTGAGATGATTAAAGTTGCCGGAGCAAGACCGGTGGTGGTAGAGACTACTCAGAAAAATAATTTTAAGGTTACACCACAGCAGTTACAAGAGGCAATTACTCCTAAAACAAAGCTTTTTATTCTCAATTCTCCATCTAATCCTACAGGTATGGTCTACACAAAAGAGGAGCTAGAGCTTATTGGCAACATCTTAATAAAAAGGGGTATCTTTTGTATTTCGGATGAGGTCTACGAAAAGATTATCTATGATGGAGAGGAGCATATAAGTATTGCTTCTCTGGGAGCGGCCATAAAAAAACTGACTTTTGTTATAAATGGTGTTTCTAAATCTTATTCTATGACCGGCTGGCGTATAGGCTATGCTGCTGGTCCAGAGGAGATTATCCAGGCAATGAGTAACCTGCAGTCTCACTCTACCTCTAATCCCACCTCTATTTCCCAGAAGGCAGCTCTGGCTGCCCTAGAAGGGGATGAGGAGTTCTCCAGTGAGATGGTGGCTGAATTCTTAAAAAGAAGAGATTATATTGTGGAGAGGCTAAATTCTATAAATGGAATTTCATGTCTGAAGCCGCAGGGTGCCTTTTATATTTTTCCTGATGTATCACAGATTATCGGAAAAACCTTTAAAGGGCAGTTAGTGAAAGATTCAGTCTCTCTTTCAGAGATTTTATTAGCCGAGGCTAATGTAGCCGTAGTGTCTGGCTCTGCATTTGGAGCTGATAACTATCTTAGACTTTCTTATGCTATCTCTATGGAGAATATCTCTAAAGGGTTAGACAGAATAGCAGAGTTTGTAAAAGAGTTATTTTAAATCCTCTTCTTTCAAACCAAAGTGATGCCCTATCTCATGCAAAACAATTTCTCTTATTCCTTTTTTTAATTTTTCCCCTTGATCATAAACTGCCTCGATTGTCTTCTGATAAAGAGTTATTTTATCAGGCAACACCCAGCCGTAGTAGATCCCTCTTCTAGTTAAGGGAACTCCCTGGTATAAACCTAAAAGAGTCTTTGATAAATGCTTTTTTCTTTTCGGTGAGTCTTTTCTACGGGACAAATCTTCTAAATCCTTTCCCTGGGGCAAATCTTCGATGATAATTTCAACATTGGCCATCTTTTCTCTCAAACTTCTGGGCAGCCCCTTTAAAGCTTCCACAATCATATCTTCAAATTCAGTTCGATTCATACCAGCTAGCCTTTTCACGATATACTACATACTATATACGATTTTATTATATCACAATGATTATCTTTTTCAAATACTGTCCACTATTCGCCATTCACGAGATACGATTTTTGACTTTGGGGAAGAATAACCTATAATCAAGGTAATTCCTTCTCACGAATAAATTCGGGAGCTTTCTTATTCTGAACTCTGTGAAGATTAAGGCTCTAGAAGGGAGAAAAGATAAGATTATCTCTGGAAAGGAAAAATTATGGTGCAAGTTTACTCAACCTTGTTTGTAGTTGAAGCAGATATCATAAAGTCAATTCTGGAAGAGAATGATATAAAGTGTATCTTATTGGATAAGCATATGGGAACAGTATATCCCGCCGCAGTCCTTGGCAGCGGAATAAGAGTAATGGTTGGGGAGGAAGATTCTGATAAGGCACATGAGATTATCAGAGAGTATCTAAAGGCGAGGAAGGAAACTGAGGATAACAATTCCCATCAAACTTGACGAAATCGAGAAAATTGGTTAGGGCACAGATTTTCGCAAGATAAACAGGATGAAAGATTAGTTGTAACATTTTAAGGGCGAAAAGAAGGAACAGAAGACGGCGAAATGCAAAATTCTATAGTTTTGAATAATAAGTTAAGAATGAGCGTGGAAGATATATTAGGAAAAGGAGGGGTAGTTGCCAAAAAGCTGGATAATTATGAGGAAAGAATTCAGCAGATCCAAATGGGGAAGGCAGTAGAGGATGCTATTCAAAAGGAGGAACATCTTATAGTGGAGGCAGGAACAGGCATCGGAAAAGGTTTAGCTTATCTGGTTCCTTTTATTTACTGGACTGTCGAGGAAGGAAAGCGAGTCCTTGTATCTACCTATACCAAGACTCTTCAGGAGCAACTGGTTAAAAGAGACCTTCCCTTCTTGAAAGACACGCTAGGGGTGGACTTTGATTTCGCTTTAGTGGTGGGGGTAGAGAATTACCTTTGTTTAAGAAGGCTTGAGCGAGCCAGAGCTTATGAGTTGTTAGATACAAAAAAAGAAGTTAAAGAATTGGAAGGAATTTTTCAGGCTCAACCTTATCTTGAAAAGGGATTAAAGTCGGAACTAAGCTTTGAGCCCTCAGCTAAGGTTTGGAGTAGGGTTTGTCGGAATGCCGATCTTTGTATGGGGAAAAAGTGCTCTCATCAAAGGGATTGTTATTATACCAAAGCTAGAAAGAAGATGCATAAATCTCAAGTCTTAGTAGTTAATCATCATCTTTTCTTTGCTCACCTCGCCTCAGAAGAGAAGGTGCTTCCTTCCTTTAAAGGGGTAGTTTTCGATGAAGCTCACAATCTAGAAAATGTAGCTACCAGCTTTTTAGGAATGGAAGTTTCAAATCTGGGGATAAGATTTCTCTTAAACTCTTTGTTTAATCCCCGCAGCCAAAAGGGCCTTATTTTTCGAATAAAAGAGTTAAAAAAGGAGAAAAGAGATCTTTTAGAAGGGTCGGTTGGGGAAGTGAGGGCAGCTAGCGACCTTTTCTTTTCCAACTTAAGAAATAAACTGGGAGATGATAATGTCAAGCGAAGAATTAAGGAAAAGAAATTTGTGGCTAACCTCTTAGACGATCCTTTTTCCAGATTAATCTTTACCTTAAATTTACTCTTAGACAAAGAGGCGGAAGAGGGCGAGGATGAGGAAATGAAGTTAGAGATCTCCTCACATCTATCCCGCTGTTTAGGAATAAAGGATAATCTTAGAAGAATTATCGAGCAGGAAGAAGAGGATTATGTCTATTGGGCAGAAGCTTCTTCGAAAAGAAAGATGGTGAGGTATGCTCTACATGCTGCTCCCATAGACATTGCTCTTCAGCTAAAGAGGAGAGTTTTTGATAAAATAAAAGTGGTTGTTTTGACCTCAGCTACATTAGCTACTAATAGAAATTTTACCTTTATAAGGGAAAGAATAGGGTTGAAAGAGGGTAGGGAACTTCTTCTTGATTCTCCCTTTGATTATTTGAATCAGGTCCTTCTTTATCTTCCTTCCAGAATGCCTGATCCCTGGCGAGAAGTCTCTCATTATTCCTCCCGGGTGGTCAGGGAAATTAAGAATATCCTCAAGATAGTGAAGGAGTACACCTTTATTCTCTTTACCAGTTTCCAGATGTTAAATCAGATTTATGAAGAGATTAAAGAAGAGAAGAATAATCTCAAGATTTTAAGACAGGGAGATATGCCTCGCTATAGACTCTTAGAAGAGTTCAAAAAAGGCGAGGGGTCTATTCTTTTAGGAACTAACACCTTCTGGCAAGGAGTTGATGTTCCAGGAGAAGCCTTGCAGTGCGTTATCATTACCAAACTTCCCTTTGCTGTTCCCAATGAACCCGTTGTTGAAGCTAAGATAGAGTTTTTAAAAGCTCAGAATAAAAATCCTTTCCTCCACTACCAGCTTCCTCAGGCTATTATTCTACTCAAACAGGGTTTTGGCCGCCTCATAAGAAGCAAAAAAGATAGGGGAATAGTGGCTATCCTCGATCCCCGCCTTAAAACCAGGCATTATGGGAAGATGTTTCTTGGGTCTCTACCCCGCTGCAGGATGACTTCTAGCCTAAGTGAATTAGGAGAGTTTATGCAAAAAGCCGCTTAGAGGAGATAGTGGATGAAATGTGCCTTGTGTGGCAAGGAATCAAGTTTAATTGCCGAGAACTTAAAAGTTTGTCTTGACTGTATCAGGGAAAATTTTCAAAAAGCTCTTCCTTTTATAAAAAAAGCCCATTATAAAGCCCGAGATGATTTTAATCTTCCTAGAAAACCCCCTCAGGATTCTGGTGGGATAGCCTGCCGAATATGCATTAACGAATGCAGGATTCCTCCTGGAGAGGTGAGTTATTGTGGACTGAGGAGAAATGAAGGGGGGAAACTGGTAGGGCCAAATAAAAACAAGGGGAATCTTGATTGGTATCATGATAACCTTCCCACCAATTGTGTGGCTGACTGGGTCTGTCCTGCTGGCAGCAGCGCTGGATATCCTACCCATTCCTATTCTTCTGGTCCAGAATACGGTTATAAAAACTTAGCTGTCTTTTTTCACGGCTGTTCCTTCAATTGTCTTTTTTGCCAGAACTGGCACTGGAGGGACGAGTTAATGAGGAAAAGTTATACCACACCTCTTGAGTTAGTCGGGGCTGTAGATGCTCGAACTGCCTGTATTTGCTACTTTGGAGGCGATCCTACTCCCCAGGCTTCCTATGCTTTAGAGGCCTCCCGCTTAGCCTTAGAGAAAAATAGAAGCCGTATTCTTCGCATTTGCTGGGAGAGCAACGGGGCAATGAGTTCTTCTTATCTAAAGAAAATGGCTGAGATATCTTTAAAATCGGGAGGATGTATCAAGTTTGACCTTAAGGCCCGGAATGAGGAGTTAAATATTGCTCTTTGTGGAGTAAGTAATAAAAAGACTCTGGAAAATTTCGCTCGCCTCGCTCTCTGGGGAGAAAAGCGTTCCAACCCTCCTTTCTTAGTTGCTAGCACCCTGCTCATTCCCGGTTATGTAGATAAAAAAGAGGTCTCATCCATTGCTCATTTTATTGCTTCCTTGAATCCTAATATTCCCTATTCTTTATTAGCCTTTTATCCTCAGTTTTATATGCATAACCTGCCTACTACTTCTCGATCTCATGCTGAAGAGTGCAGGAAGGCGGCTGAAGAAGAGGGATTAAAAAAGGTTAGAATTGGCAACTTAAATCTTTTAAGCAATGCATATTAGGGTAAAAGCGAAATCATCCCCCATTTCTTACTCACCCTTGACTTACTAAATTATA
>JAUVZS010000199.1:0-3668 GCA_030602435.1 Clostridia bacterium | reverse complement strand
ATAAGGATAGCTCGGAAATTTCTTAGAGTAAGAAAATGGGGGGAAAGAGCGCTGGCTACAGATATAGCGATTATGAGAAAAAATAAAGGACGGACGTAGGGATTTTCACTAGCAATTCGACGAAAACTACGCCAAACTGCTACGGTCAAAAGACTCGTCCTTCGAGTTGTTGAATTATTATTCGTTTTTTTTATCCAAAGAAACACTATTTTCCATCCTTATTTATAATCTTATGACCTCTTAAAAGGATCTATTGAACTACTTTATACCCATCATTAGCTCTACTATTTCTTCGATATTTGTGTCCTCTTTTTTTCTTTCTGCTACCAATCGTCCAGCTCTTAGAATAATAATTCTATCAGCGATGGAAATAACATCAGGTAGTCTATGACTAACATAAATTATCGATTTTCCCGTTTCTCGAAGCTGTCTGACTAAATCCAAAAAGGCCCTAATAGCCCTCACGGACAGGCTAGCGGTGGGCTCATCCATTAAAATAACCTGGGGCCGGTAAAGCAGAGCCCGGGCTATGGCCACAGTCTGCTGTTGTCCCCCCGAGAGATTCAAAACCAGTGTGCGCAGAGGACTCAGATCGACACCGAGTTCTCCCAATACTCTCTTAGCCTGCTCTCTCATTCCTTTTTTCTTCAATTTGGCCATTGAGCCCCAACCTGTTAACTCTCGACCTAAAAATATATTGGCAGTAATGTCCAAATTTGTTGCCAACATAAAATCTTGGTAGATTGTTTCTATTCCCAAATTTCTGGCATCTTTGGGATTAAGAATCTTGACCTTTTTACCCTCAACAGATATTTCACCCGTATTGGGTAGGTGAACCCCGGCAAGTATCTTGAGTAAAGTTGACTTTCCAGCAGCGTTATCTCCCACCAACCCAAGAATTTCCTGATGACTCAGGAAAATGTCTACCCCAGATAGAGCTTTCACTGCTCCGAAACTCTTATATATTTTCTTCATTTCTATGATTGGTGTATTGGCCATTTTTTCTTGGTACTACCTTAGAGTTTTAATTATTTGATATTGTCCTTATACCTATAAATTAAATCAGAGAAAACCTGCCCTCCTTTAGTGTGAGAGCAGGTTTTCCTATCTGTTCTCTCCTAATTATTTTCACCACTTCTAATAGGGAAGCGGGGTAACTGGTCCAGGTTTTGCTGGTGCCCCAAAAGGACCCACATCATAAACATTATTCTTGTCCGCCATAAAGTTTACAGTAATGAGGTAATTATTTTCCCATTTCCCTAGAGGTGGTTCTATCCCTTTCTCCAGGTATTTCATAGCCATTTCTACAACCCAATATCCCTGAAGATAAGCCTGGTGAGCAACAGTGGCCAGAAGTTTACCGTCCTTTATCAGCTGCAGACCTACTGGAGAAGCATCAACACCGATGAGAAAAACATCCTTGTTGGGGGTCAATCCGACTGCCTCCAACGATACCATCGCTCCGGCAGCTATCTCATCATTTGAGGCCAAAACTAGATCAATGTCTTTAGTCTTGACCAGTATCTCACTCATTTTTCTTACCGCTGGTTCTCTAGCCCAATCTGCTGGCACATCAGCTACTATTTCTATACTTCCATCTTCGATCAGGGGATTGAGAATATCATACCATCCAGCAGTGCGTTCAGTATTGGCCAAAGCTCCCGGAAGACCTTGCAAGATAACTATGCGCCAGGGTTTGGGTAACCCGGATTTCTCCAAGAATTCAACTGCGTATTTACCAGCTACTTGCCCAATGAGGCGCTGGTCAGAACCTACGGCGGCTATTCTGTATGCTGGATCTGCAATATCTCTATCTGTGCAAAACACCGGGATACCATCTTTCATAGCTTCTTTTGCTGCTGGTACCAATGCATCACTGGTAATGGGATTAAGCAAAATCGCATCAACTTTTCTGGCTATGGCTTGAATTGCCTGAGATGCTTGGGTTCCAGGGTCATTCCGCCCATCAAGGATCACCAGATCCAAATTTGGGTATTTGGCCGCAGCATCCTGTGCTCCGTGAATATGTCCCACAAAGTAAGGATTATCAAAACCTACCTCCAATAGATAAACTGAGTATTTTCCCGCAGCTATTAAAGAACCCGTCAAAGAGAAAAACAGAATACAACTCATTGCCATTATCGCTGTTAATTTTCGTATCATTTTTCTTTCCTCCTTGCTAATTCTTATCTATCTTATTTTCTTAAGTAAATTTTTTCCTCACCTCCTTCCCTACCTTTTTTGGACCTTTAGTCTACTATTATGAAGATAAAGGTTACCATCTTCGCCTTTTTACATCTTACCCCTTTGAAAATAATCTATCCTCCACTCTATGCAATTAAACCATTGCCTCAATCATATTTATTCCTGACTTTCGCCAATAGGAAAGTTAAAAAAACAGAAATATAGGACTAATCGAACTTTCCCCTTAAAGCAAAGGAGCCTGCGGACTAGGGCATCAGGGCACGGGATTGTCCACGGACCTAGCTATCCTCGTCCCCGATATTCCCTTAAGCTCCTTTGCAAAACAATATAAAAAAAAGGATAGGCAGACAACGCACCACCTATCCTTTATAGAATTTACCTTATTAGAGCTAACTTTCTCAAAGCAAAAAGTTAGCCTACCTCTTGGAAAGAGAGCCATATAACCTTCTCACAACTTTACTTACTTAATGGCCAAATAACTCATCCTTCAACTTCTCCCTGTCCTTTAACAGATTATCAATTGCTCTTCTAATCAATAAGCTTTGAGGAATACCTGTCTCTTTTGATAACTTTCTTAGTGTCTTTAACTTCTCTTCTTCAATACTAAACGTCTTAAGCCTCATATAAATCTCGGCTGATTTTGAGTTCATCATAATATATTTTATTTAACTGTCAACCCCATCTGGTACTTCAGGGAAATATACCAGAAGATGGGTCTGAAACAGTACAAATCCATTCGTTTCTTTCTCAGCTCTTCTCCGAGAGTTTTTGGATTTCTGGGGTAGGTTGAATTAGCTAATAAGCGTAGGTCAACGAACCCGGAGATTGTACAGCTAAGTCTTGATTTTTCTAAGAAGTGTTCCGCATGGTTGTTCGTGCATGGCATCTATCAACATAAAATAAACCCAACCTCGATTTATAGTAACTACCTCATATACTCATCCACGGCTGCTCTAACCAGCTCAGTCCGGTGTTTATTTGTCTTTTTGGAAACCCTATTTAGCATATCCCAGTCTGATTTTGAAAAACGTGGGTAGATCCTTATTTTCACTGTCGTTCCAATACTGATGTCTATTACAGAGTTTGGATGTTTATGCATAGTGTATCGGAGTCCATAATCAACTATGGGGATAGGAAGGGACCCTTTAATGAAATAGGAGAGATAAGGGAAGAGTGGTGCGATCCAAGGAAGTGGTAGCGGAAAAGAAGATAAAGGTAGTGGTAGATAGAGGCACCTCACCTCTCAAGATCAAATATTATCGGGAACTTCCAGAAGATTAATTTACTTTACCGATCCTTTTTCTCTAAGCAGCGATTTTCTCATATCGATCCTTCGCGGAGGCCAGCAAAAAATGAGGGAACTACACCAATAGAATGTTCTTTCTTTTTAGTGAAATAGGACAGGGTCGCACCGAAGTTTCTTTCTAATCATTCTAATAACGTCAAACGTAGAACATTGAATA
>JAUVZS010000048.1:0-7498 GCA_030602435.1 Clostridia bacterium | reverse complement strand
CAAATGCTCAGATTTTTCTACGGATCTAGTTCCCACCAGAACAGGCCTTTCTTCTTTATAAAACCTCTCTATTTCTTTTATTATAGCTTTGAACTTTGCTTTTTCTGTTTGATAAACTCTATCAGAAAACTCTTCTCGAATAGCAGGCTGATGAGTAGGGATAACAACTACATCAAGATTATAAATTTTCTTGAACTCATCTGCCTCTGTAGCACCTGTTCCCGTCATTCCAGCTAATTTGGCGTACATTCTAAAGTAATTCTGCAAGGTAATGGTAGCCAGAGTCTGATTTTCATTCTTTATAGTTACTTTCTCCTTTGCTTCTATTGCCTGATGTAATCCATCGCTCCAGCGCCTGCCGGGCATTAATCTTCCCGTAAATTCATCTATTATTACTATTTCATCATCTTTAATCAGGTAATCTCTATCTTTCTCGTAAAGTTCGTGAGCGCGGATGGCCTGAGTTATGTGGTGAGCCGGCTCGGCACCCCATTTAGGGTTAACCTGATAAAGATCATCTACGCCTAATAGATTTTCTCCCTTAGCAATCCCCCTTTCGGTAAGAGCCACCGTATGGTCCTTCTCATCTATCTCGTAGTCATAATCTTTATCTTCATCTTTGCCTTCACTTTTTCCCTTTTTTAATCGAGAGACTATTCTGTCAATCTGATAATAAAGCTCGGTAGACTTTTCTGCCTGTCCGGAAATAATAAGAGGGGTTCGAGCCTCATCAATTAAGATAGAATCAACCTCATCTACAATAGTATAGTTAAATTCCCTTTGAACCTGCTCTTCTTTACTAAGGGTCATATTGTCCCTGAGATAATCAAAGCCAAACTCATTATTTGTGCCATAAGTAATGTCACATTGATAGGCCTGACGCCTCCTTGTGGTGTCCATCTGATTCTGAATAACTCCTACTGAAAGTCCCAGAAATTCATACACAGGTCCCATCCAATCTCTGTCCCTTCTGGCGAGGTAGTCGTTCACCGTAACTATATGCACCCCTTTACCACTTAAGGCGTTCAAGTAAGCAGGTAAAGTAGCAACTAATGTTTTTCCTTCTCCATTAGCCATCTCAGCTATTTTCCCCCGATGAAGAACTATTCCTCCTATTAGCTGCTCGTCATAATGCCTGAGACCTATAGTTCTTCTAGCTGCTTCTCGGACCATAGCAAAAGCTTCCGGCAAAATAGAGTAAAGCACCTCATTCAGCTCTTTCCTTTTCTCTTGAAGCTCAATCCTCACTGTCTCTTTCTCAATTTCGGGAAGCTGGAAAATTTCTTTCTCCAACCTATCAATCTCAGTAACGAGAGGCTTTATCTTCCCTCTAAACTCATCTGTTTTCCTTTGCAGCGTCTTGTCGGAAAGTTTACTTATCCGCTTTTCCCACCCATTGATTTCACTCACTAAAGGCAGGAGTTTTTTAACATCTCTTTCTTGCTGGGTACCGAAAATCTTTGTAAGAAGATTACTAATCATAGGTTAATTCTCCCTAAAACTTAGGACTATTATACCATCTTTATCTATATAATCAAGAAATACCTCAGGACAATTTTCTTCTGTCGCTGTATATCCGCTTTGAATTATTTCTGCTCAGCTTCTCGCTTCGGGAAAAATTTAAACTCGTCGCTTCGCTCCTCAAACAGTAAATTTTTCTTTTTCCTCCGCTCGAAGTCTCGTTAAGGTAGCTTCTCTAAGGCTCCTTCAGAAAATGTCCTTCGGCAGGCGTATTAGTTTTTCTTAAATGCTCAGTTTTTTTATGGGTTTTCCTGCTATTAGTAAGTTAAAGATAACCCGAGTTACCACTATGGCCGTAAATAAACTGGCCAGGATTCCAATAGATAAGGTGGTAGCAAATCCTCTTATCGGGCCGCTGCCAAATTGAAGAAGGATAAGAGCAACAATCAAGGTGGTGATATTTGCATCGAGAATGGTCCGAAGAGCCTTACTATAGCCAGTATCTACTGCTGAGCGAGGGGCTCTTCCTTCCTTTAGCTCCTCTCTTATTCTCTCGAAAATGATAACGTTAGCGTCGATACTCATCCCGATGATAAGAATAATTCCAGCAATACCGGGAAGGGTTAAGGTTGCCTTTAGGCCAGCCAGGGCTCCTAATATAAAGAGTAAATTTAATAGAAGCGCCGCATCAGCAATTAGGCCCGCTTTTTTATAATAAAAAATCATAAAAAGGACAACAGCGAAGAAACCAATAAATCCTGACCAAAGACCTTTCTGGATAGAATCTTTCCCCAGGGAGGGACCTACAATAGTGTTCTGAATAATATCAAATGGAATGGGCAAAGCACCACTTTTGAGAACAATCTTTAGTTCGTTAGCCTCCTCCATGGTAAAGTTTCCTGTAATCTGCGCCTTACCACCAGAAATACGAGTCCTTATCGCAGGAGCAGATTGAATTACGTTATCTAATATTATAGCCAGTCTTTCTCCTACATGTTGGCCCGTAATCTCAGCAAATTTCTCTGCTGCCTCAGGCTTAAAATCTAAACCTATGTAAGGCTCTCCCCATTGTCCAATTTCTACCCGGGCGTCTTTAATATCACTACCCGACAAAAGAGCCTTCTTTTTTACCAGGTATGGCTTTTTCTTTGAGTTTTCATATTTATAAAGTATCTCGTCTTCGGGGGGGATATTTCCTTGAAGAGCCTTATCTATATCTCCTTTTTCGTCTACCAGTTTGAATTCCAGAAGGGCAATTTTTCCAATGAGTTCCACTGCCCTTTGTGGATCTTCTATTCCTGGTAGATCTACGACTATTCTTTTATCCCCTTGGCGAGCGATGCTGGGTTCTCTTACTCCAAACTGGTCAATTCTATTTCTGATAATTTCCAGCCCTAAATCTACCGCATCTCTGGGATCTTCCCCGGGGGGGAGTTTACTAGTATCTGCTTCCAATATAATATGCATACCTCCCTTTAGATCTAAACCCAGGTGGATCTTTTCTTCAAGAGGATAGATAGCCCAGATGGCTAGAGCCGCTAGTCCTATTATAAATAATATTAACCATTTACTGTATTGATACATCTAGCACTCCCTGTTTATCTAGCGTATTTTTATCCTCTCCCCTAAAAGGAGAGGATTGAGGTGAGGGAACACGAGCCACAAAATACGAAAATGGTCGGGGCGACCGGATTCGAACCGGTGACCTCTTGCGCCCCATGCAAGTGCGCTAAACCAGGCTGCGCTACGCCCCGTTATTAGTTAATTAGTCGACTAGAGATTAGTTTATTAACAGCTCTCTATTCATGAAATGCTTTTTCCACTAACTCAATCTCTCAATAAAATTAGTGAACTGGTTTACTAAAGATTAGATGTGAGATTAACCTCAGGAGCAACTGATTAAAAGGAGATCCGACATCCCTAATTAACTAATCCACTAATTAACTCAATTAACTTCTTTTTCTATTCTAGTATCTGAAGTGTCTCTTGCAGTTCTTTTTTTATAATAAGAGGGTCAAGCCAATCTTTTCTTTGTCCGTTTCTTAGTTCTTTTCGAGCCCCATTAATGGTGAATTTCTTTTCATACAATAGATTTTTTATCCAGAGAACTAATTCAACATCTTTTTTTTGGTAACGTCGATGTCCACCACGACTTTTTTGAGGACGAAGCTCCTTGAATTGAGTTTCCCAAAAACGAAGAATATAAGGAGGAAGATGAGTAATCTTACTTACTTCTCCTATACAAAAATATTTATCTGGAATAATATCTCTCTGCTCTTTATTTTCACTATTTTGAAGCATAGGAATACATTATCGTATCGATGTATTTTTTGAGACCAGGCCTAACATTTCGTTGTTCGTTGCTTGTATCTCATATCTCGTAAAAAGACTTTAAGGCAAACAACAAAATACAGAAGGGCGCTGCAAGAAGTTCGACACTCAAAATTCAAAAAACTTGATTGACGAGATGCTAACAACGAGATACGAGTGACGATGTTTAGGCCTGGTCTCTCTTTTAAAACTTCTCCTTAGAATAATTCCTTTAGGCTACCGCTTCTTTTAAATTCTTACCTGGTTCAAATTTAGGAACATCTTTAGCCGGAATCTGGATCTCCTTACCCGTTTGAGGATTTCTTCCTCGACGTGCTTTTCTCTTCCTCACTTTAAAACTTCCAAAGCCAACTAAGGTGACTTTCTCCCCTTTAGCCAGAGAGTCAGTGATGGTTGAGGTTATCGCATCTATTGCTTCTCTACATACCCTCTTTGTTAAACCCACCTGACCGGCTACTTCTCCTACCAATTCAGCTTTATTCATTCTCTCCTCCTTTATTTAGTATATCGTATTTCGTATATAGTATATCGTTGGTAAATTAGTTAACTGGTTATTTTCCCCTCACGGTATACGATATACTACATACTATATACTGATTTTTATATTTTCACTTTCTCTCCAATTTTTCTCTCTTTCCCCCTCAGAAGTCGTTCTATGTTGCTTCGATGTCTAAATAAAATAAGAGAAGCTCCCACTATACTTAGAGCAAGGCAAAATTGAGCTTTACTTGGCATCCAGAACCAAATGAAAAAAGGTAGACTCCCTGCCGCCATCATTGAGCCGAGGGAGACATAGCGGGTAAAAACTATTACTCCCACCATCGTTAGAGCGGAGAATAGAAAAGGGAGAGGAGTAAGGATTAAAAATACACCAGCTGTTACAGCTACTCCTTTTCCTCCTCTGAATTTTAAAAATATAGGCCAATTATGTCCCAGGATAGATAAGAGTCCAGATATTCCACCGGTTACTTGAGGAGCAAATCCAAGGAGTGGTGCAAGAAGGATTCCTAAGTAGACGGAAACTACTCCTTTTGCTATATCTATAGTTAGTACTAAGAGACCAGGGAAAAGTCCTAAAACACGCAAAGTATTGGCAGATCCTACATTACCGCTGCCAAAATCTCTTATATCTATTTTTTTAAGAAGTTTCCCTATCAGGTAGCCCGAAGGAATAGAGCCCAAAAAGTAACCTATAATTAAAATCAACGAAAAAATAATAATCATTCTTTCAAAAGCCTTTTTTTAGCTTTTTTTTCATTTTCTCCTCGATGAAATCTCCTATTACGATTCCATCTTCTTCAAAAGAAGGAAGGATGTTGATTTTCTCCTCTTTCCCTTTTTTCTTTGTTTCTTTTTTTGTTTTTATCAACCGGCGTACACTAAGTCTAATTCGTCGTTTTTTCTCATCGATTTCTACAATTTCTGCCTTTACATCTTTTCCTATAGAAGTGACCTTTTCTGGATGGGGGACATATTCCTTATCTAATTCCGAAACATGGATAAGTCCATCTATTCCTGAAGCCAAATTGACAAAAACGCCGAAGTTAGTTATCTGCTGGACCTTACCAGAAATTATATCTCCTACTTTATATTTTTGCAGGAGCTTTTTCCAGGGATCGGATTTGGTTTGTTTTAGACCTAAGGAAATCTTTTTTTTCTCTACATCAATATCTAATATCTTCACCTCTACTTTTTCTTCTTCTTGCAGGACCTCTTTTGGGTGTCCTGTACGTCTGTTCCAGGAAAGGTCGGAAATATGAATTAAACCTTCCAATCCTTCTTCGAGCCTCACAAAAGCTCCAAAATTTGTGAGATGAGTAACCTTTCCTTCAACGAGTGAGCCTATCTCATATTTCTTTTTGACTTCTGTCCAGGGATCGGATTTGGTTTGTTTTAAACCTAAGGAAATCTTTCCTCTCTCTTTATCCAGTTTTAATACCATTACTTTTATTTCGTCTCCTCTTGAAAGTAGATCCTGCGGGTTCTTCACCCATTCCCAAGAAAGATTCTCTGGGTAAATTAATCCATCAATTCCTCCCAAATTCACAAAGATGCCAAATTTAGTTATAGAACTTACTCTTCCGGCAACGATTTTTCCCTCTTCTAAACTGGCCAAGGTCTTTTCTTTCCTCTTCTCTTTTTCCTCTAGAAGCAAGAGTTTTCTGGAAAGAACTATATTTTTCAAGTTTTTTTCTAATTTAATAACTCTGACACTGATATCTCTTCCAATAAATTCTTTGAGGTTATCCCCTTTATTTAAACTTATATGAGAGGCAGGAATAAAAGCATTTAGTGAATTTAGACTGGCGAGAAGCCCTCCTTTTACTATTTTCTTCACTTTTACCACTATAGATTCATTCTGTTTGAACGCCTCCTCAAATTTTGCCCAACTTAGGCGAAAATCTGCCTCTCTCTCAGATAACAAGAGCTGTCCTTTTTCACTTTTCTCTGAGATATAAACTTGCATACTTTCCCCTGGCTGAAGGGGTTGTTCTCTTTTTACTGTAAGTTCTTCCCAGGGCATGAAGCCTTCCGATTTTGCACCTACATCCATGAGAATTCCTTCTTTATTGGTTTGTACAACTTTAGCTTCTGTTATATCTCCTTTTTTCGGGAAGTAGAAGTTTCCATATTCCTGGACTATTTTACCAAAATCATCTATTTTCTTTTCTTTCTTTTCTCCTATCTTTTCCCTCATTATTCTATCAGTGGCTTTATCTAGGAATCTTTCCTCTTTTGACTTAGACACTTTAAGTTCCCTTACCTCCTTAAATTAGTCGTTAGTATATAGTCGTTAGTATTTAGTTAATCTTAATTAAACTCATTGTCATTTCTTCATCTCTTTTCCTTATTCACTAACGACTATTCACTAAATACTAAATACTAATTCAGTCGTTAGTATTTAGTGAATAGTGTTCCCTCACCTTACTTCTCTCCCCCAAAGGAGAGGAAAGTATTGTTTTATCGATGAACAACGAACTATGAACAATGAACTAGTAATTTATTTTTTATTTTCTCTATCACCTCTTCAGGGGTAGAGGTTCCTCCGGTGATACCAATTCTTTTCATTCCCTTCCACTCTTTCATACTCAGATCTTCCTCTTTTTCAACAAAACAGGTTTTTACTTCTAAGGATTGACACAATTTAACTAATTGATGAGTATTAGAGCTGTTATATCCACCCACTACTATTACTGCTTCAACTTCTCTGGCTAACTTCCTTATCTCTTCCTGACGCTCTCTTATTATTCTGCATATAGTATTAAAAACTCTACACTCGCTTGTTTTTTCTATTAATCTCTTCACAATAAGGCTAAAGTTCTCAATATTCTCTGTAGTTTGAGCTACTATCCCTGCTTTTTTTAAAAAGGGGAGTTTTTCTGTTTCTTGGGAGTTTTTAACTACGTAAACTCTCCCCTTTTTTACGTTAGCTATTACTCCCCTTACCTCAGGATGGGTATCCGTGCCTACGATGATCACCCGGTAAGATTCTTGAGAAAGAGATCTTACTATTTTTTGCACCTTTAGTACATAAGGGCAGGTAGCATCCAATACTCTTAATTTTCTTTTTCTTGCCTCTCTTATTACAGAAGGGTCTTCTCCATGGGATCTAATAATTAATGTTCCTTCTTTAATTTGAGATAGGTTCCCTATGGACTTAATGCCTCTTCTTCGCAAGTTTTCTGCTACTTGAGGATTGTGAATT
>JAUVZS010000142.1:0-4423 GCA_030602435.1 Clostridia bacterium | reverse complement strand
ACTCACTACTATTGGAAGATTGTGGCTACCGACAATCATGGGGCATCTACTGATGGACCCGTACGGGACTTTACCACGGGTTCTAGTGGCCGTCATGAAAATGAAACGTTCTCCCTTCCGGCAGGGAAATGGAAGATGATTTCCATTCCCTTCACTTTAGATGATCCAAGCCCGAATGCGGTCTTAGTGGATGATCTTGGATCACAGAATGACGCAATCTGGAAGCTATACAGATGGAATACTGCTAATGGAAGCTACGATAAATATCCTTATGTGGGAGACTTTGCTGTCGGAAAAGCCTTCTGGATTATCTCCAGGGATGCCAAAGAGGTAGATACGGGTCCGGGAACGGATGTCAGTAGAGAAACTGACTTTGTGATCAACCTTCCTTCCGGTTGGAGCCAGATTGGCAATCCTTTCCCCTTTTCGGTAGACTGGGGCGAGGTTATGGTAAGAAAAGATGATGAGATAATTAGCATCTCAGAGGCTCAGGCAAGGGGCTGGGCAAGGGATAAGATCTGGTCCTGGGATGGAGATTCCTATATCTATTATCCGGCTCCGGGCGGACAACTTGTGCCGTACGAGGGCCATTGGGTCAGGGCTCTCCTGAACTGTGAGCTTTTGGTACCTCCCAGTGAAGCACAAGAGGCAAGAGCCTGGGAACAGATCGTTAAGCCGAAAGAAGAGTTCCTCCAGCTCAAGGCTAGGGTAGGCAACTTTGAAGATAGCTACAACTTCCTCGGCTTTTACCAGACGGCTAAAGACGGCTACGATCGCTTGGATGTGGAGGAGGCTCCTCCAATTTCTCCCTATATTTCCCTCTTCTTTCCCCATCCAGAGTGGGGAAAGAATAAAGGAGACTACACTCAGGATATTCGAGCCAGGATTACCCAAGCTACAAAGTGGACCTGGGACTTTCAGGTAAAAACTGATCAGATTAATAAAGAAATAGTCCTGGAGTGGGAGAATACCTCGGTCTTTCCCGAAGACCTTCACCTTTATCTAACCGATTCTTTCAGCAACGTCTTAGCTAATATGAGAGAGAAAAGCTCCTATAGTTTTATTTCCTCAAGTGGCTTAGAATCTTTCAAGATAATCGTCAGTTCTGAAACTTTACCTCTACCCGAGGAACTTCATCTAAGTGAGATCTATAGCTATCCTAATCCTGCTCATGGCGAGGGGGTTAAGTTTCACTTCTATTTAGCTTCTGCTGCTAAGCTAACCATCAAGATTTACAGCATTTCCGGGGAGCTCGTGAAAATCCTGGTTAAGGATAAGGCTTACCTTCCTGGAGCGTATGAGGAGTTCTGGAAGGAGGACAACGATAGAGGGGAAAGATTAGCTCGGGGATTATACATATTCATAATTCAGGCAGGCAATCCCGCCAAAGCGATGAGTAAATCCGGTAAGGTCATGCTCCTTGACTGATCTTTGAGTAGCTAATGGTGAAAGGAAAATATTCAGTGCTAGAGTTTGCTGTGACCCTTAGCTATTATTCTTCAATGGCTGGAGTGATTTAGTCACTCCTAAGAGCACCCGAATATCAGGCTTAATTAAATGGGATAGTTCTCACTAAAATAAATTAGAAAGGGAGCAAGAAATGTTTACAGGGCGAGGCTTAAGAAAGCTTATAGGTGTAGTGATAATCATCCTTTGTTTTTTGTTTTTCTTAGTACAAAATAATCTTTATTCTCCCAGATTTCCAAATACCTCCCTAAAACCAACTACACTCAGCATTCTTGCCGGGGGAGGAATTGTTCTAGGAAGTTACCTTGCACTCGGACCTGTAGGAATACTAGCCTCCCTCGTTGCCTTAAGCGGGGCTGGTTGTGGTGGTGGCGGAGGCAATGGAGAAGGACAGGATCTAGGAGAACCACCAAGTCCCCCTGAGGATTGATCGACTTTTGCAAGCACTTTGACTGAGTTGTTGGCGGTATAACTTAAAGATATACCCCAATAGGAGGAGAAAAGGTGAATAAGGCCAAATTAGTAGAGAAAGTAGTCGACCAGACAGGATTAACAAAGAAGATCTCTAGGGAAGCGGTTGATGCAATAGTCTCAGCTATAATTGACTCCTTGGAGAAAGAAGAAAAAAACGCAAAAAGAGAAGAAACTTGCAACTAGAAAATTTGCAGAACTGGTTTGAAGTCCCAAGAGATTTGGTCGTATTCCTGTTCGAAAGATAAGAGAAAAGATGGAAAGAAAAAGCAGACGAGAATACAAGAATCAATATCGCATATCACTCATTTCCTTTTTTGATATCCTAGGATTTAAGGATGTCGTTGATAAGTCTGAGGATTCTAATCGAGTGCTTCAGATATTAGAAACATTAAGGCATCAGGGAAAACCGGATATAAACCTAGCTTCAATGTTCGAACAAAAGCATAGTAATATTTCTGATACAATTGTCAGGACGATTGACATATATAATCAAGCGAATAAAAAGCATCGAGTAGGCATTTTATTTCATGAATTATTGAATCTTATGCATGTACAACGTTCCCTTATTTATCAGGATATTGTTATTCGTGGCAGTATTACAATAGGTAGAGTATATCACGATGGATCATATGTTTTTGGCCCTGGATTCAATAGAGCATATCTCTTAGAAAAAAACATAGCTATTTATCCGAGAATCATTATTGACCGCTGGATATTCAACTTTTTGGAGGAAACACATTTGAAGGACCTTTTGCTAAGAGACGGTAACAATCATTTCGCAATTACTCAAAAAGAGTATATGAAGAGCCTTGTTCGAGAATCCAGTGATGGAGTTTGGTTCTTGGACTATCTCAAAATGTCCCCTGAATTTAACAAAATTTGTGATTATGGAGAATTCCTAAGGCATCACAAAGAATTGATCGTGGAACGTTCCAAAGGACGTGATGCTTTCGATCGTACTGCGGTAAAATATGGTTGGCTAGCACGATATCATAATGAGGTAGTAGACTCGATGTCCGACCGAGATTTCGAGTCCATTGGTATTAGCCGAAAGAATCTTCATATTACAAAAGACGAGGTCGAGGCAATCTACGAGTTTTGACAGCTTCCTAACGGAGTAAATTAAAAATGGACAGGAACAAAGAGAGTAGTATCAGCCAAAATAGCAAATTGTGAACTAAAGATTATTGAGGTTTTTGGGACTTTTCAAGTAATGGAAAGAAAGGCAAGAAAAGGGGTCAATCCCCAAACAAGAGAAACTATCCAACTCCCAGCTAAAAAAGTCCCTAAGTTTAGACCAGGAAGAGGGCTAAGGGAGAGAGTAAAATAAACAAAAATAACTAAATCAGGACTTTATGCTGACTGATGAGAAAAAACGCTTTCATAGAGGGGTAAAATTGATGAGTGGAGGATCTCAGTCAATCTATAACTTTGCGAAAATTAAAGCTCCTCTATCAAGAGAATTTTATCAAGCCAGTTGTCGGATAGAGGGATTTTTGAGGCTTTAATGAAAGGAAAGAAAAATGGAAAAAGTGACGGTACAGATCGACTGGTACACTAAGTTTGTTTTAACGCTAATTGCTGTATTGTTAGCGGCAATATTGGTAAAAGTTAACATTGTTAGCAGGCCTGCCGGAGCTAGCGAAGAAGCCAAAACGATGCCCGTCGAGATCATACGTGTGAATTTGCATTGGACGGACTTTATGCCAGTTAAGGTGATCAACTGGCCAAAAGAATAGAAAAGGGGAGGCAGTAGCCGGAAGATAATGAGACAAACAACTATGCCGACGTCCACAATATAACATATTTTCAAAACCCAAGGGGGTTAAGCAAACTAAATAGCATAAGTTAGGAAGGGGGTGGCATGAACCATGAGCCCGAAAATGATTAGCTTGATTAGGATAGGATTGGTAGTACTCACAGCTGTGGTGATTAGTGAATGTATCAGGGAACCAGCTAGGTCTCCACCCCAGGGCCAGGGCGTCCACGTACCGGGGTATTAATCAAGAAACTGACAGGGGAGCGAGGTAAGCTGAGGATTAAAAACAAAAACAATTTGGATGCGGTGATTGTGTTGACTCTTCCCGATGAGCCGGAAGAATTAGTGGCTGCGTTCTAGGAGCTACTAACAAACAAAGTTATTGGAAAAAGAGAAAGAGTTCTTGAAATTGAACAATCATTCAAGTGGCTTGATATTGACTTTAGGAGAAAAATCATTACAATATCAAAAACCTAAAGACGGAAAAAGAGAAAACCGAAAAATTGCCCTTATCTGAAATCCTGATAGGACAAGGCTTTGCGTTTGACTGCGGGGGTAGCTCAGTGGTAGAGCATCGGCCTTCCAAGCCGAAAAAGGCAAATTCCGAAAGTAGGTCCATAAGCAGCAAACCTGCCTCAGACAAGCCTTGTAAGTAATTTTCTTTCCCCACCAATTTGTACCAACTTGTATGATTCTGTACCTCACATGGACACTATTTGGACA
>JAUVZS010000282.1:0-2559 GCA_030602435.1 Clostridia bacterium | reverse complement strand
TTATTCCCGGAACAGGCCCTCTGGGTGGTATTTATTCTGGCTTAGCAGCTTCTTCCACCAAGTACAATCTTGTCCTTGCCTGTGATATGCCCTTTCTCGATGTGAATTTGATTCAACATATGCTTAGAAAAAAGAGTGATTATGATGTGCTGATTCCCAAATACGGTGATTGTTTTGAGCCTTTACATGCTGTGTATTCGCGAGACATTCTCTCCGTGATAAAGGAAAAAATAGAGCAAGGGACCTGCAAGATTCAATCTATTTTCCCCATGGTAAAGGTGAAATACATTACTGAGAGGGAGATGGAAAAATTTGGAAATTGGCGGCAATTTTTCTTTAATATTAACACGCTGTCTGAGTTAAAGAAAGCACGGAAGATATTTAAACAAAATTTTCGGGAGCGTGGAAAACTATTTTCTAACCTTTGCATTACAGAAAGCTTACTTGTACAAGATAAAGGAGATAAATGATGAAGCAGAGCAAAAAAGAAGCGAAGGGAAAGAAAAAATATCTGATTCTGTTAGCTATTGTTTTGCTAGCTATCGGTATTGGGTCTACTCTCTACCTAACTTTATTTAAGGGTATTGAGAAGACCGAAGGTTTGCTTGTAGGAGAGACAAAGTTTTCTCTCAATGAGCTTTTCGACACCTTAGAGTTAACAATAGTAGGAGAATATCAAGGAGTGGCTCTAGCAGAAGTTATTAACAAAGCAGGGATAGAGAATCCGGAAGAACAGGAATATACAATAATAGCAGAAGATGGATATCAAAAGATAGTGGGGTGGGAAAGTATTCAGGAAGGGATATTCACCAGGGAAAAACGAGTTATTTTCTCTGATTTACCCAGACAGTATTGGGTAAGAAATGTAGCTAAAATAGAGATGAGGAAAAAATGAGTAAAACAAAGATATTGTTGGGAGTAATAGTTTTTGGTTCTATCTGGGGTCTATTGGAGTGTATTCTGGGAGGTTATCTTTCAGGAAGGGTACTGACCGGAGTTGTAGCTTTAGGATTGATGGTGGCCACGAGATTCATATATGATCAAAAAGGTATGCAGTTAGGAATGGGTCTTGTAGCAGCAGCCCTGAGAGCTGTCAATCCATTAGGAGGATATGTAATTTGCTCGGTTGTAACCATTGCTGTCGAGGGAGCTGTTTTTGAGTTGGTCTGGTTTGCTTTTTCTTCAGATATAAAAAAAGCAGAGAGTATAAGTATTAAGGTATGTGCAGGTATAATCATCGCTTATACTTGCTATACTCTCGCATATGTCATGAGTCAGATTGTCACTCCTCTATTCTTTTCAACTGCTAAACTACGGTTTAGCAGTCTGGCTGTTTTTATTCCTACTATTTTATCCAAGGGTGTCGTTGCCGGATTAATAGGAGGAGTAGTTTTTCCTGCTGTAGCCTCAGTAAAACAGATTGAGATTTCTTTCATCAGAAGTAAACGGTACTATTCTCTGGGTTCTATAGCTGCTGCAACTTGTTGGGTTGTGGTTATAATACTCTATAGATAAGGAAGAGTAATTTAAAGAAAGAGGAGACTCTGGGTGAATTTAAGGAAAAGGTTTACCGGGATTTTTTGCTCAACTTCTGAGGATAGAGGTTGCTTCGCTACCTGCCTGCCGAAAAGCTGAGTAAGAAGAAAAATAAAAAGGATGAAAATGAAGACGTTTAAGCAGGGACTCTATTTACTGGAGAAAAAGGAACTGAGCGAAGAAAAGAAGATAAGGAGAATAGCTCCTCCTTCCAGGGTTATTCTTCCTCTCTCTCAACATACGGGGGCTCCTTGTGAGGCTTTGGTTAAGAAGGGGGATGTGGTAAAGGAAGGAGAGAAGATTGCCGATAGCAGCTCTTTTATCTCCAGTCCCATTCATGCCAGTATATCAGGAAAAGTAAGCTCTATTGAAAAGATGCCCCATCCTCTTGGAGGTGAGGTTACCTCTATAATTATCGAAAGAGAAAATAATGATGAGAGAAGAGTTTGGGATAAAGTAGCGGTACCATTTATGGCACAATTGCCGGATAAATCCGACCGCTACAAAAATGAAAGAGAAGATGCTGATGAAAGCACTGAAGAAAATAAGGTAAAAAGCGAAGTTGATATTTCTTCATTGAAAGCTGAGGAGATAAGAGGCAAAATTCGAGAGGCAGGAGTAGTAGGATTAGGAGGAGCTGCTTTTCCTACCCATGTCAAGCTTAGCCCTCCTGAAGATAAACCCATCGAGGCTGTAATTTTGAATGGCTGTGAGTGTGAGCCTTATCTAACCAGTGATCATCGCCTCATGCTGGAGAGAGCCGATGATTGTGTGTATGGCTTAAAAGTCATTATGAAAGCAACTGGTGCTAAATTAGGCTATGTGGGCATTGAGAATAACAAACCGGGAGTTATAGCTCTATTTAGGGAAAAATTAAAAGAAGAAGATAATATTGAAGTAGTCTCTCTTAAAACTAAGTATCCCCAGGGGGGAGAGAAAATGCTCATTAAGGCTATTCTAAATAGAGAAGTTCCTTCTTTGGTTTCAAATGGAACAACTTCGCGAGCAGGATTGCCTTTAGAT
>JAUVZS010000031.1:0-8904 GCA_030602435.1 Clostridia bacterium | reverse complement strand
AATTAACTCTTGAGCCAGAGCCCTCCAAACAGATTGACAAGCGCTGAGATTTGACCTAATTTATCTACAGGAGGCAATTGGCAGATCTTTGAATAGTATGTAGGTACGTTGGTAGCTAACTAATTATGACCAATCAGCTCGAGATAGCAAGAAGTAAAAAGACAAAATAATCTAAGGAACGAGGTGAAAAAATGAAAGAGAAAAAAACAGGCGCAGGAAGAGCGTGGACGCTTGCTGGACTGTCCTTCATTGCGTGCATTCTTTTCGGTACAGGCATTGGTCTACTCTTTGATAGGCCCGATGTCGGTGCACCCATCGGAGTAGGTGCTGGATTTCTGGTGATGGCCCTCATCGGCACAAGAGTCCTTGAGCCAACCCCAATAACTATAGTTCTCCCAAGAAGCTTTGGAAGAATTCTCTTATCCGTTGTAGGTGCTCTCATAATCGTATGTGGCCTCTTTATATTATATAACGTGGATCTTCTCTACCCCTGGGTTGCAGGTATTGAAACGATAGTTATAGGGCTGGTCTTTTTTCTAGGAGGGCTAGTCGGCTCGCGTAAGAAGGAATAGTCAAAATAGAACGACAGCATACAAGAGAGTGTATCTGCCACAGCACTTTGCGCCTTTGCCTAAATCTAGCTTCGCTGGGCTTCGCGGTTTTCGAGTCCTGGGGGGGACCCTGTAACAGAGTGGATATTAAAAAATAATTATTTTTCTCTTTTCCTTTTGTCTATAGACGGAGCTTCTGCAGTAAGGACAGATGAACTGCTGGGTTATTATCTCTATTTCTTTGCCTTTTTTTAGCTGCTCAAATAATCTCTCTCCCCTTATCTTATAGGTGCCATTTTTGTATATCTTCTTAAACCCACAATGGGGACACTTTAAAGGACGGGAAAGACTATTTTTCTGAACTGGACCAGGTTATGAATAAATTCCTTTTTAATTCAGCTTTCTGATTTTTCTGGGAGCTGCGATCCACAAAAAGATACAAGACACACAGATTACTAGGATAGCTGTTATCAAGGCTACAAAATAACTCTTTGTTGTATCAAAGACAAATCCTCCAAACCAGGGCCCTACAACACCTCCCAGCCCAAAACCCAAGAGTATAAGTCCGTTAATAGAACCGAAATTTTTACCATGGAACATATCAGCTAATGCTGCTCCCAGAATAGGTCCATTTATTCCTATTCCTAAACCAAAAAAAATTGCATACAAGTAAGGCATCCAGCTATAGAAAATTTTTTCCAGAACCAAGAGCATAAAAAGACCCAGAATCGAGAGAAGGCATCCGAAGGTAAATATTTTTTCTCTCCCGATTTTATCTGAGATAAAACCGCTCAAGCTTCCCAAAACCACCATTATTCCCCAGAAGGCAACTATCGAAGTAGAAAAACTCTCCCTAAATCCACTATCTCTCAACAAGGCAATCTGATGAACCACCACCAGATTTTCTACAAATCCAAAAATGCAAAGAAATGCAAAAAATATAAGCCAAAACTGGTAAGTCCTTATAGCCTTTTTGAGAGTCCAATTAGTATTTACCCATTCTTTGTTCACTTTTACTGCATTCTGTGTCTGCTTACGAGTTGAGTTTGCTTTTTCCAGAGGATAAATCCCATCTGGCAAAAGGCCCACATCTTGAGGCATATGACGGGAAAAAAGAGCAATCAGGGGCAGTGAAACAGCCCCTATAAAGACCCCAACTAAAATAAAGGATATGCGCCAGCCAAATTTGGTAATGAAGTATTGTACAAGGGGGATTATAATGAAAGAGGCCCCCCACCCTGAGCCAAGTATTCCAAAAGCCATCCCTCTTCTTCTGACAAACCAGTGAGGCAACACAGCAGCGTTAGCTGGATACCCTACCAAACTGGTACTAATAGCACCTGTTATACCAAACAAAAAATAAAAATGATATAAGGTATTTGCTCTGCTGCACAGCATTGTAGATAAAACCAGAATAGTTGCTCCGGTTAAAAGAACCCTTTTGGGTCCCAGCCTGTCCACCAGGGCCCCAGCAAAAGGAGCACTTATTCCATATATAATTATGTTAACAGAGAAAATCCCTGCAACGCTGGCTCTACTCCATCCAAATTCATCTAAGAGCACCACATAGAAAATTGAAAAAGAGTTGCGAGCTCCATAGGTTAAAGCCATAGCCATAAAACCCAGTGCTAAAATAATCCATCCATAAAAAAACAGAGGTTTTTTGCTCATTTTTCAGGTTTTACTCCCGTTAAATGATTTGACACGATATTGCTCCTTCTTGACTCTCCCCAGCAGGTAATATTAAAGGCAGGAACCAAAACTCTATGTCTATATGCTTGCCTCATAATTTCACCAACAGGGGTTTTCTCTTTAATCATTAGATCCTCTCCTTTCCAATTTCGTCGATGAACTGTCCGCCATAGTCCTGTCTTTTTCGTTTTTCTACTAAGCTATTCGCTAAAGGCTATATGCTCTCTTTAAGGCTTACAAATCTTATGGGGACGATACCCCGCATGCAAAGCCTCGTTCCTGGTATCAAAGCAGATACGGTTCTGAGGGAGTACTTTCCGAGCTCTTTTGCATCCAGGATAATGAAACACAGATGAATTTCTGCTCGCCACATAATAAGGCTCGCTCTGTACCTCTTTAGCCACGAGAATATTTTCCTCCTCATAAAGTTCACAATTTAAAGGAATCAACAGTTTTTTCTGCATTTTTTTACTCAAAGAATTAAGGGGCACAAAAAGATAAGGTTGCACTTCCCTGCGTGAAGGAATTTTCAGAACCTCTGAATAAGGTCCTGTCACCAGCACACCAATTTTGTCTTCGCTATCCTTGGCCAGTCTTGCCCACACTGGCTTTCCTGCTTCACTACAAACCCGATACCTATGAACATCACCTGATTCAGTGGCCAGAAGAAGGCTTCTTATAAGAACAGGTTTTCCCCCTGTAAAAAGATCAGAATGTCCCACGGATTTCCAGATCATCTTATCATTTGCTCTTTAGTCATGTTCATCTTTGCCTTAGCTGTTAACATTATTGCCTTCCTTCTGCCTGCCGGGCAAAAGGTCGTTTATTCTCCAATTCTCTGCTTCAAAGAGGCTATTTTCCTCTCTCCTCTGAGATATCACGCACGATGCCCAAAGGTAAAAGAGCCTGAAGAATCTGGAAGTTGAGGAGAGTTTATGCGCGGGAGCAAGAATTACAAACTTCTTTAGGCTCAGTTCCTTTTATAAAAATCTCTTTGATCTTCCCGGGACAAGAAGAGCCAACTAACATTCCGGATTGGGGGCAAACATAAACTTCTATTAATCCCTCGGGAATAGTAAAATTAAAATTTCTTCTCTTTTCTCTTTTTTCTAAAAGAAGCATAATATCTCTGAAGAGTGGACCTGCCCCAGAAACTCCGGAAACATTACGCATAGGCTTACCATCAAAGTTACCCACCCATACCCCTACAGTATAATAAGGAGTATAACCTAGGGCCCAGTTATCTCTGAAATTTCCGGAAGTTCCAGTTTTTGCGGCACAGGGAAAAGGTAAACTCAGACATGACCCTTCTCCAAAAGCAGGAATTCGGGCATCTTTATCTGCGAGAATATTAGTGATAATATAAGAAATCTGAGGAGAGAAAAGAGAGAAAACAGGAAGAGAATGAGGTTCCAAAAAAGACTTGGTTCTTCCCTGGATATCCTTTATCTCTAAAAATATCTTCTCCTTTTTAAATACTCCTGACCTGGCTAAAATTGAATAAGCCCGGGTTAACTCCAACAAGGTAACTTCTCCACTCCCTAAAGTAAGACCAAAGCCATAATAATCAGCTCCTTTATTAAGACTCTCAAAACCCAACTTCTTGAGTCTATGAAGTAAAGACTCCATCCCTATTTCTTCTAAAACTTTTACTGCTGAAACATTATAAGAACAGGCCAAAGCCTCTCTTAAGCGAACAAGTCCATGAAACTTTCCATCGTAATTTCTGGGAGCATAGTCAATTCCCTTGGTGCGAATATGAATCTCTGTATCCGAGATAAGAGTAGCTGGTGTCATTCCTTGTTCTAAGGCAAGAGCATAAGTAAAAGGTTTTAGGGCCGAACCTGGCTGTCTTAAGGAAGTAACAGCGCTTACCTGTCCACTATGATAAGAATCAAAAAAATCCGCCGATCCTACAAAGCAAAGAACCTCGCTCCTCTCATTGTCCATAACAAGAACTGCCGCATTGGTAACTTCCCATTTCTTTAAAGATTGGACATAATTTTTTAAAAGAACCTCAACATCTTTTTGAAGTTGATAATCAAGAGTAGTACGGATGGATGAGATATTTTCTCTTTCCTTTAATGAAATTCTTGAGAGAACAAAATCACAAAAATGAGGAGCACGGAAAGATATCTCGGGAGCAACGAGATTAAGAGGCTCTTTAAAAGCTCTCCTGTACTCTTCTTGGGTAATCATTCCCTTATTTAACATTCTTCGAAGGACTTCTTGCTGTCGTTTTTGCGCCCGAGGGTAATGGCGATAAGGATTGTAAATAGAAGGACCACGGGGAAGCCCAGCTAAGAAAGCTGCCTCAGCCAAGGAAAGATGAGAGGGGGGTTTGTCAAAATAAAACCGCGAAGCTGCATTAATCCCGAAAGTTTGATTACCGTAAGGAATGCGATTAAGATATTGAGTAATAATTTCATCTTTAGAAAGGGAAATTTCCAATCTTAAAGCATGCCACATTTCTACAATTTTCCAGAACCAATTTCTGGGAAAATAATAGATATTTTTTACTACCTGCTGGGTGAGAGTGGAACCGCCAGAGATAACTTTTCTTGCTCCTATATTTTGAATTATTGCTCTCAAAATAGCTCTTATATCAATACCCGAATGTTCATAGAAACGGCCATCTTCTGCGGCCAGGGTGGCGGAAATTACATCTTGGGAAATTTCTTCAAAAGAAACCCATTGGCTTCTTCCCTCTTTATCAGAGAGAACCTCTCTTAAAAGATTTTTATTGCGGTCGAGAATTCTTAAGGAAACTAGGGAGGCGGGCTGAAGTGCTTTTTGAGGGAAAGGAATATATAAGGATACCCCTACTAACACCAGGATAGATCCCAAAGAAACACCAAAAATCCTCATCTTTTATTTAACAACTATCTCCTTTTCCTCACTTCTTCCAAAAACTTCTGGTGTATACATCTCTTCTACTTTAGTGGAAGGAAGAGAATAAACTCCTGGAGTTGTTACTCTTACCAAATAGGTATGAGTATGAATTCCCGGAGGAAGATAATCAGCGAAAAGAAGAACCTTCTCCTTATACATCTCCATATGCCTGAATCCCTGCCACCAGGATTGTTTTTTTCTTTCCTCTATTTGCCTGGCTAATTCCTCACTTTCCGTTTCAAAAGAAAGATTCACGGGCACAAAGCCTGCAGGCAGGGGGTCATCCACTACTACAAAGTATCTTGCTTGAGGAATAACTACCTTTAAAGTAACTATTAATAAATCTCCTGCGGAGAAAGAATCTTCTATTCTTTTTCCCTCAAGAGTCTCGAAGCTCTTAAAAACTACGATTCCTTCATCCCGGGGTTCTAATTTTCCGACTGGGGAATAACTCATTCTTACTTCATAATACATTCGACCCTCACCATCTTTATAAATTTCTAAAGGTAGTTTTTTCCCTTTTTCCAAAGAAGCTATATCTATTCTTTTCTGGCTAGCCTTCTCCATTCTCTTTTGGAAAATATGTTCCAGAATAGTTTTTCCTGCAAGCTGCACCTTTACCTTAAATTCAGGCTCTTCCTCTTCGTAACGGTGAAAATAATCAGCTAAAGCATAGAAAAGATAAGCATTATCTTGAGTGGACATCCAGCGGTTTTTCTGCTCCTTCACCAGGTAGCGAACAATCTGAGGAGCAAAAGGAGACTCTTTTCCTATCTCTATGAGGGTCTGGAGAACTATAGCGGTAGTGCGAAGATTACTGTGAAAAACCCAGGGTATTTTCTCTTCTTCCTCAAAATAAGCACTGGTGGGAGAAATCTTTATCTTATTCATTAAATCCCTTACTATATCTTCCTCCATTTCTCTATCTCCCCCTCCCAGATGAATAGCTTTAACTAATAAAGCACGGGCAAAGAGGGGTATTTCATCTCTTTTTGTGTATAAATATTCCATGTAAGCAGGTTCAGGTTTTTCTAAAAGAGAGAGAACATAGAGAGCAAAAGCTTCAGAACTACTCCAGGAGAGTGAGTCATAAGGATATCTCTCTTTCTCCAGCTTTCCATGAAGAAGTTCCTTTAGATAGCCGGCTCCTTTCTCTATAATCCTTGGAGGAACTTCATAACCAGCTTCCTGAGCTTTCTTTAAGATAAAGAGAGTATAGCAGGTAAGATAAGGAGAATCATAGAATGAATCCTCCCAATAAGAAAATCCTCCGTTCGGCCTCTGGTAAAGAGAAACTTCCTTTAAAGTCTCTTTAACTATCTGATCGGGACTTTTTCCTTCTGGAAATGAAAAATCAAAACTTTCTACCATATCCTTAAAAAGAATGAGAGGAAATATACGAGAAAGGCGCTGTTCCAAACAACGGTAAGGATAATTGAAGAGAGAGGTAAAAGGATTTTTTAAAGAAAGTAACAGGCTTGAGGAAATGGATATTTTTACTTCTCCTATATCAGGATAAATATCTTCAGGAATCAAAATCTCTTCATAAGCATCTTTTAGGCTATCTCCAAAAAGAGCTACACTTTCTGTTTGTCGGGGAAGATTCACAGGAAGAGTAAGGGCAAGGCCATCTGTATATTCTCCCATTATAGCTTTAAAGAAAAATTTTGCTTCCCCTGCCTCTTTAGCTTCGAATGAAAATATAATCTCCTCACTCTCTCCGGGTCTTAAGAAAATCTGGCGAACCTTTTCTCCCTTAAGGATAATCCCTTCTGTTTCTCCTGAAAGCTGAACCTCTCCTTCCTCCCCTGTATAGTTATATACTACTACCCCGGCTTCAAAAGAATCTCCCATGCGGGCAAATCCTGGTAAGGTGCTCTTTAATAGCAGGGGTTTTTTGACCATTAATTTTTCCTCCCCTGAACCAAAAAGAGAGTTTTTGGTAAGAGCCGTAACCATTACCTTAAAAGTAGTAAGATTATCGGGAAGTTCAAAACTTACCTCACCGTATCCTTGAGGTCCAATTTCCAGCGAGGGATTCCAGTAAGCAGTAGGGATAAGCGTTTCTCTCATAGGTATCCCGGCAAACTTCTCCATTCCCCCGCCGCCTCCGGGACTTATTCCTTTAGCCCCCATCGCCATTTCTTCAATTACATAAGAGCGGGTCTCCGAAGTTTTAACTGAGAGTGGCTGATGGCTATAGAAAGTGGTAAAGGCATCAGGAGTCTTATATCCTATAAGATTCAACACTCCCATATCTACCACTGCTACGGAAACTTCAGATGACACTCCCTCGCCAGCGTAGTTTTTTACCTTAATGGCTATCTTCACTTTATCTTTAGGAGAATATTCCTTCTTATCGGGAATAACCTCTACCTGGAGCTGTTTCTCCATAGGGTCCACAGAAAGTTCAACATAACCTATTTTAAATGAAGGTTTTTCTAAATCTTCTTTTTCTAGCACGCCTTCTTCGGACACCCTTCCCTTAAGAAGAATAACTGAAAGAAAAACATTGGGAATACACTCATGAGTAATAGGAATCTCCAGAGTGTCCGCCGTCCCTTTTATCTCTTCTGTCCAACTTTCTATAATACCCTCTCTCTCAAGAGTTATTAAAGCTTTTGCCTTTTCATAGGGTGATTTAACCAAAATTTTAGCTACCTCTCCAGGATGATAATTATCAGCATCAGCCACTAATTCAATTCTATCATCATTTCTTTTTTCCCAGGAAATATATTCTTTCCCGCTTACATAGAAATAGCTCCCGGTGAGGATTTTATTTCCCTGCGAATCTTCGCCTCGTGCTTGCAAAAGATAAAGTCCGGCGCTTTCAGGAGAAAAGGAAAAAGATACAGGTTCAGCTCCAGAAATTATTTGACAAAAATCTTTTTCCTTATCCTCTTTTTTACTAATCCATTTCCAGCGCCCTCCCGGTCTGGTTTCTTTCTTAGAATACCACTCCCGCTTTAATACCCGAAGCTGAAGCTTCTTTCCGGGGATAACCTCTCCCTCGGGGCCCGCAGTGATAACTTTAATCTTAACTTCCTTCCCCTCTTCAGTAAAAGTAGTAGAAGGTTTTATTCCTATATAATACTCCCCCCGATGAACCATTGCTTTAGAGCGACCAGCTATACTCTGACGAGTAATATCGGTAACTACTGCCTCCAGAAGAAGCTCAGCCGAACCTTTGAAACCAATTTCTTCAAAAATTTTTTCCAGATAAAATCTTCCTGAAGAATCCAGCCTTCCCTCGCCAGATTCTATAAGCTGACTCTTATCATCCTCTTCCCACCATCCGGGACCAAAGAAATACCCTTTATAACCCGGAGGGGAAAAACGGGTGGGATTTAACCTCATTTTCCAGGAAACTTCCTCCCCGCTCATGGCTGCCCCAAAGAGATAGTTTCCTTCAATAGTTGCTCGGCAGGAATCCTTGAAGACATAGCTCTCTTTATCGGTGCGTACACTTACCTCGAAATTAGCCGGGCGAAAATCTTCTACCCGAAAAGATCCTCCAAAATTACTTTCTGGATGTCTATTTCTCTCTTCCTTATTTTCAAAAGGAGAGGTCTGAATTATGTAATATCCCGAAGGAGCATCCTTATCCAAAGTAAAAGAAAGGGAAAAAGAACCGTAAGAAGAAAGATTTACCTTCTTTTTGAGAGTTTCTTCATTCCGAGAATTATTTATAAGAATCCAGAATTCTTTTACTTCAGGAATTTCCCACTTTCCTTCCTGTTTTTCTCTTACTATACCCTTTAGGTGAACT
>JAUVZS010000231.1:0-3259 GCA_030602435.1 Clostridia bacterium | reverse complement strand
GGCGAATGTCATTATAACGCCGATCATCGGTAGGATCTTCAAATTCAAATTTTTCGTAATCATCGGCACTTTTAATAGAGAAATCCAGGTATCCAGGCATAGCTGCTCCTTCCCCCAATGACATTTTCACTACAGAGCCCCATCCTGACTTATAAATACTTTCTTTTCTATCTCTTTTAATAATTTCTGGTTTTCTGATTTTTGGATCCATATTGGGATTAACTACCAAAAGGTCCAAATCATAGTAGCGGTAGATATCTACATTCTTATCCAAACCTTTTTCCCTAATCCAATTCTTAGTAAATTGAGTCCAAAAGGAATCAGTAATAGGAACTTTGTCAGGTTCCTCGTGATTTAAAGCTTTTAATACCCTTTCTCTTTTAACTTCAGCTTTAGACAAGGTAGACATTTATTTTTCCTCTCTTTTCTAGCCTATAGCGTATAGCGTTTATACTCTTTAATCTTTTCTGGTTTTATCTTAATTGCTGAACCTATTCTTCGCATATTCCTCTTTTGCCTTCTGGTAAATTCTATCTAGTTCCCTTTGAATCTCAGGGATAAGTTCAAAGTGGTGCTCCTTGATTTTTCTTTTAGCTATATCTTTGGCCCTTTTCAGAATGGACTTTCCTCCCTTACCCTGCCATTGCCTTAACATAAGATGCTCAAATAGTTCAGGGGTCCAGAAAGCTTCTCGAAAATGGTTTAAAGTACTCTCGTGGGAGAGAAAATTTCCTTCTCCCAATACCACTTCCTGGATAATCTCTGTGGAAAGGGCCTCTTCACTGAAATCAAATCCTCTTAAGAATTGTAGGGCATACTGGACAATCTCATGGTCAATTACTACCTGCTCGGCACTGTAAATATCATCTATAGCTAAAAGACCAGCATTGGTGTATCCATCTACTCCAAAAGCTGCCGCTATGATTGTATGGGCTGCCTTTTCTGCTGCTGCCTGGGCATCAGGCAGAGGTGATGCGGTTAAAAGGGATTTAGCAATAATGGGAATTTTGTAGTATTTATTTAGCTCTACCTGAAGTAAAGTTCCCCATATATCTTCAGGAGAGCCATAGACAAAATTTCCGTACTTCATATCAAAAGGATAAGCTCTGATACTATCAATAATGCTGCAATAAACATAAGTTTCGGGGTTGAGCAATTTTAACATAGTATATCCAGCAAAAAGCTCGGCCAGACTCTGCACGTAAGCTCCTATCATATGAATGGGAGCAGTGGCCCCGGCTATAGGCATGGTAGCAACCCAGAGAGGAACATCCCTGTCTATAAAAGAATACAGTACTTTCAAATCATGAGGGGAGATACCGAAAGGTGAGGTTATCCATATCCCGATAGAGAAAAATTTATCCGCAGCGCAAGACATCTCATAAATATAATTTGCTACTTTAAGCGAAGATTTGGGGTTAACCTCTAAGATGCTATTACACCTTCTTGAACTATTTTCCCAGGATATCTTATACATGGCAATCTCTGCCAGAGGCGAAGGAAGATCCATAGGCCTTACCGGAGCAGAGCCAAGCATCCCGTAAGAATCAGCAAGTTTGGTAAGTTTCACCAGATCCCGAGAGGTAGCCTGCCTTATTTTTCCTGTATCCATATCCAGAACATTTTGTTCATAAGCTCCACTCACCAGGATTGGCCGGGGAGGAATTTGTCTCTCAGGATAAGAAAGTTCCTTTAAGCACTTTTCTACTAGCCATCCCTCAAATCTTATCCTCTCTTTTTCCACTCTTACACCTTTTTCTTCAGAAAGCCGCTCTACTATTCCCTCATGGGGAACCTTCAATCCTACCTTCTCTATTAGTTTAAGAGCTTCCAGGTGCATTTTCTCAATTTGATTTTGAGTTAAGCCTTTGCCTAAATTATAAAGTATTTTCCCCATTAAAATCTCCGGGTTACCTTACAATGTGCTACGCACAGGCAGGTAAATCGCACCGCTACCTTGAAAATTATGAGAACTGAGGTAAAAATTCTTTATGAGCTTTTAAAAGCTCATCTGTAAGCTTCTCAGCCACACCTCGCTCTTTCAGCGCACCGTCAGCGAGTACAGCCTCTACCATAAGTTTGCCATTTCCCTTCAATGCTGCATCTACTGTAAGCTCTACACAAGATAAGCGTTTATTAATTATTGCTGCCAGAGAATCTGGAAAATAGTCTACCTGAAGAGGTAAAAATCCCCTGCCACTAGCTAGAGCGGGCATCTCAAGTACAGCATAGGAGGGTAAATTAGGTATAGCACCATTATTAGAAAGATTAGCGGAAAAGATTTTTCTTTGGTCTTTATAGATTGAGGTTATGATCTCTAAAGTCTGGCTATGCTCACCTACAGACTCTGAGAATATCCTCTTATCAAGGGGAGTTTCAGGACTGCCCAATCTAGCCATTTGAGCATAGATTAAGTCACCCGATTCTATAGTCCTCTCAAAAGAGAAAGCATCAACTCCCAAAGTTTTTCTATAATACTTCCCATGGGGAAATTTATCAAAGAAAAACTCAACTACATGACGATCACCAGGTGCTGGATAGGCTCCATACGTGTCAAATAATGACCAGCAGAAGGGATTTTTATTCGTCTCTCTCATTAACCAGGAGAAAGGAGTCCTACTCTTTCCTTCCTCTTTTAAATTAAAGCCTTCTATTCCTCTTTTCTTTAAACGCTGTTTAAAAACCGGTAATACGTTTTTCCCTTTATGTCTAAAATCAATTATAAATGTTAAGTGATTTATGCCTACAGCTATTGAAGTCACCTCTCGATGGGGTACTCCGAGTACTTTTGCCAGGTATTCTTCTGCCTCGTATACACCTATACATAAGCCGGTAACTTTTACATTGGTGGATTTTCTCAGTGCCCTGCATATTGCAGTCATAGGGTTGCTGTAGTTAATAAATAACGCATCGGGGCATAATTTTAAAATGTCCCTGGCAATTTCCTTCATGGCTGGAATCATCCTCATAGCTCTGGATATACCGCCGGGACCCACAGTATCTCCTACAGGCTGATAGATTCCATACTTTCTGGGAATAAATACATCGGGTTCCCAGGCCCTTCTTCCCCCAACTCCTATAGTTGTAATGATAATATCAGCCCCGGACAAAAGATCTTTTCTATCGGTGGATTGTTTAATTACTACATGAGCATCTTTTGCCTTAACCATTTTTTTAGCAAGATTATAAGCTACTTTAAGAGCCTCCGGGTCAATGTCAACTAGCCCTATTTCCCAGGGGCCAAGAGATTGCTCCTTTA
>JAUVZS010000042.1:0-8093 GCA_030602435.1 Clostridia bacterium | reverse complement strand
CATAATTGTAATAAGTGTCAATGACATTATTGATATCAATAATGTCATTGACATCAAGTTTATCATATTATAAAATTTTGTCAAGCGTCAAGCGGCTTTCTGCTATGAACGTTCAACCACAGATTCTTCTTTTGCTTATGAGATGCGGCCTGCAGCGAACCTCCTAACCTCCTACCGCTTTTTGTTGACATAACTGGGATTTATTATAGAATTAATGCAAATCAAAGTCGTATATAGTATGTAGTATATCGTATATAGTGAAGAAATTTCCCTCTCCCCTCAGGAGAGAGGGAAAAAGCACGATGTGCTTTTTCGGGTGAGGGGAAAATGCTTTGTCAGATTTGTGGAAAAAGAAAAGCTACTTTTCACTTTAAAGAAGTAATAAATGCAGAAGAAAGGGAACTTCACCTGTGTGAAGTTTGTGCTAAAGAAAAGGGATTAAGTGAGTCTTTCTTTATTCCCAGCTTTTCATTGTCTAATTTGATGGCCGGGTTAACCGAACTTGAACTTCCGGTTTCTGAAGAAGTGACGGCTCGTTGTCCACATTGTGGTCTGGACTATGCCCAGATAAGAAAGAAAGGTAAGATAGGTTGCTCTTTATGTTATCAGACCTTTAAGGATTACCTGGCTGTCCTTTTAGAAAAAATCCAGGGCAAGGTTTATCACTCTGGCAAAGTCCCTAAAAAAGGAAAGCTGGAGGATAAAAAGCAAAGACAAATTTATAAGCTGCGCAAAGACCTGGAAGAAGCGATCAGAAAGGAAGAGTATGAGAAGGCAGCTCAACTCAGGGATGAGATTCGCGCATTGGAAACTATACGCAATACGCATCACGCAATACGAGATACGAGTAATGACAATGATTCTTCAGAAAATGGCTAATTCAAGCAGCCTATGGTTAAAGGCAGATGGGCCTGAGGCAGGGATTGTTTTTAGTTGCCGGGTTCGACTAGCCCGCAATCTTGAGGATTTTACTTTTCCTCCCTGGGCTAAAGATTCTGTAATGAAGGATGCCTCAGAAAGGATCATTGAGGCGGTAAGTAAGAGCGATTATCTGAAGCAGGCGCGTCTTATTGATATGAATGAGCTTTCTTCTACGGAGAGGAGATTTCTTCTAGAAAGACATCTTGTCAGCGTAGAGTTTACCGAAGGAGGAAACTATAGATTTTTAGTGGTAGAAAAAGGAGAGATGATGTCTTTGATGATAAATGAGGAAGATCATCTGCGCCTGCAAGTTATCCTTTCAGGGCTTCAATTAATGGAAACCTGGCGCCTAAGCAACAGGGTGGATGATCAGCTAGAAGAGAATTTAAACTATGCTTTTCTTCCTCAATGGGGTTATCTTACTGCTTGCCCAACTAACGTAGGTACAGGAATGCGAGCTTCCTGTATGTTACATCTACCTGCACTTACAACTACCCGCAAAATTGGTGATATACTGAAGAGCATTTCTAAGCTGGGACTAGTAGCTCGGGGTTTATACGGAGAGGGAACGGAGTCCGAGGGCGATTTCTTCCAGATATCAAATCAAGTTACTCTGGGTTTAAAAGAAGAAGAAATTGTGGACAATGTAGAAAGGGTAACTCGACAAGTGGTAGAACAGGAAAAAAAGGCAAGGGAGGTCTTGTACAAAAGAAATAAAACTCAACTTAGCGATGAAATGGGACGGGCTTACGGTGTTCTTATTAATGCTCACTTAATGAGCTCAAAAGAAGCTATGAACCTGCTTTCCAAGTTAAGATTTGGGGTATATCTGGATTTACTGCCAGGATTTAACATGCGTATTTTAAATGAGCTATTTTTTTTGATTACCCCTGCCCAGCTTCAAATTAAAGAGGGAAAAGAGCTAAACCCCTTTTCTCGAGATGAATTGAGGGCAAGAGTTATCAGGGAAAAGCTAAGCAGCTTAAAGTGAAAAAAAGTATCTTTCTTTTAGAGAAAGTTAAAGAGACTATAGAGAAATACAGGATGTTTTCTCCGGGCACAAAAGTGGTAGTGGGGGTATCGGGTGGACCGGACTCCAGCACTTTACTTCATCTTCTCTGCTACCTTAAATCTGAATATGACCTGGATTTGTGGGCTGCCCATCTCAATCACGGGTTAAGAGGGAAGGAAGCAGCCGAAGATGCTGAATGGGTGAAGAGATTTACCTTTAAACTTGGGGTTCCCTTGATTTCAGATTCTTTTGATGTAGCCTCACTAGCTAAAGAAAAAGGACTGGGGCTTGAAGAAGCTGGTCGCAGAGCCCGCTACGATTTCTTTGAAGATGTGGCCCATCAGGTAGCCGCCAGTAAGATTGCCCTGGGCCATACCGCATCTGATCAGATAGAGACTATTCTCATGAGACTGATAAAAGGGGCAGGACTGGATGGTCTTTGTGGGATACCACCGCTAAGGGGAAAAGTTGTTCGTCCATTAATTGAGGTCTTCCGGGAGGAAATAGAGAAATATTGCGAGGAAAATAATCTTTCTCCTTGCTTAGACTCCTCTAATAGAGAAATTTCTTTTTTGCGCAATCGGATTCGCCTTGAGCTGCTTCCTTTTCTTAAGGAGTATAATCCTCAGATAGGCAAGGCTCTATTTCAGATGGGTAAAATTTTAAAAGAGGATGTTGATTTCTTAAAGGAAGAAGAGAAAAAGAGCTTTAAGGCCTTACTTAAAGAGGAAGGAGAAAAAGCTCATCAGAGATGGTTAGTTTTAGATAGAGAGAAATTATCTTGCTTGCATCCAGCCCTGCAGAAAAGGGTTCTGCGTGAAGCCGTTCGAGAAACAAAAGGAAATTTGAAGGGGATTACCTTCGATCACCTTGTCTCTATCTTGAAATTAAATGGGAGAAAGGGGGTTAAGCAATTAAACCTGCCGGGAGATTTAGTGGTTCAAAGAGAGTATAAAGATTTACTGATTAGAAAAGGGGAACCTCGGGATATATCTTTTGCTAGTCCTTTGATTATCCCAGGAAAAACAAAACTACCCCAGTTAAATCTGGTATTTGAGACAGAGCTGATTTCGCAGCCTCTCCTCTCTTTTTCTTCTTTAACTAGACGAAGGAAAGTTAAGCTGGGCGAGAAAAGAGAATTTCCCGAAAAAGAAGCCTGGCTTGATTTTGATAAACTTGAGCTTCCTTTATTTTTACGAAAGAAAGAAAAAGGTGATAGATTCACCCCCTTAGGAATGGAAGGGTCTAAAAAGGTTAAAGATTTTTTTATCGATCTTAAAGTCCCTTCCCAGAAAAGAGAGAGGGTTCCTCTTTTAATAAGTAAAGGCAAGGTAGTTTGGGTGGTGGGATATCGTATCAGTGAATGCTTTAAGGTGGATAAAGAGACCAAAAGAATTCTTAAAATAAGGATTTCTAAAACCAATGATTAATCGTAAGTCAACTGTAGAGAGGAAAACAGAAGAGACAGAGGTTAAGATTTCTCTAAATTTAGATGGAAAGGGAGGCTCGAAAATAAACACTTCTTATCCTTTTCTGGATCATATGCTTTCTTTATTTTGCTATCACGGTTTTTTCGATTTGGAAATTAGGGCTAAAGGTGATACCGAGGTGGACTATCACCATCTGGTGGAGGATATAGGTATTTGTCTGGGAGATGCAGTGAAGGAGGCTCTGGGAGAAAAAAAAGGGATAAAGCGATATGGAAATTGTTTTCTTCCTATGGATGAGGTATTAGTTCAGGTAGTTATAGATATTAGCGGGCGCCCTCTTCTGGTTTTTAATCCTTCTCCTGAAATAAAGAAATACAGTTCCAAAATAAAGAAATACAGTTCCAGCTTAGACAGAGAGCTTTTTATTTCTAAATTTAACTTAGATCTTTTTAAAGAATTTTTTAGAGGTTTCTCTTCGCATTCAGGAATTACCCTTCATATCAACCTATATTATGGAGGTAATTTTCATCATCTTATGGAGGCTGTGTTTAAGGCTTTTGGGATAAGTCTGGATGAAGCAACCCAGTTGGATCAAAGACAAAGAGGGGTTCCTTCCACAAAAGGGAAATTGTAGCGGTTTTAAAAAACCGTATATAGTATGTAGTATATCGTATATCGAAAAGAAAGAGGTGCGTGAGCATATTCCGTGAACAGTGAATCAAAAGAAAAAATAGAGCGAATTCTGTGAAAAATTAGATTATTTGTCAAAGAAGAACACAGTTTTAATCCGCAGACTCAAATAACTATATACTATATACGACATACTATGTACTAGAAGAAATGCGAGCAGTAATACAGCGAGTAAGGGAAGCTAGGTGCCAGGTAGAAGAGAAAGTTGTAGGTTCTATCAAGAAGGGGATAGTAGTATTTCTGGCAGTGGGCAAAGAAGACAAACTAGCTGATGTGGAATACTTAGCTGAAAAAATAATAAATCTACGCATATTCCCGGATGAGAAGGGGAAAATGAATTTATCTCTTCTCCAGGTGGGGGGAGATGTCCTTATCATTCCCCAATTTACTCTTTATGGAAATTGCGAGAAGGGCCTACGACCCAATTTTATCGAAGCGGCTGGGCCAGATTTCGCCAGGAAGTATTATCTTAAGTTCCTGGAGTTAATGAAAAGAAAAGTAGCTGTTGTTGAGGGGGGAAAGTTTGGTGAGAGAATGAGAGTAGCCGTGGATAATGAGGGTCCTGTAACTTTAATTTTGGATTCGAGAAAATGGCAAAGATAAGTGTAGGGTTAGAGATAGGTACAGCCTCAGTAAAAGCTGTGGAATTAATCCACAAGAAAAATGGTTATAAATTAAGGAAATTAGTCAAAGCAGATATACCTTCACCAGAAAAGGGTATAGAAAAGGAAGTAAGGACAGTAAAGGTTATCAGGGATCTTGTCCATAAATATAAGATTAATATCAAACGAGTTGTCTCGGGGATAGGGGGAGAGTCGGTTATTGTACGAAGAATAAGGATACCCTTAATGAAAGAGGCCGAAATTGAGCAGGCTATGAGGTGGCAGGCAGAGGAATATATTCCTTATCCTGTCGACCAGGTATGCCTGGGATTTCATGTTCTTGATAAAGGCTTAAGAGGAGAGAAAGGAGAGGAGATATCTGTAATGTTAGTGGGAGCGAAGAAGGAAACTATAGATGAACGTTTTGGACTTCTTCGCAAAGCAGGTATCTCTCCTCAGATTATGGATGTAAATACTCTTGCTCTATTCAATATCTTTCAATTATCTAATTCGCAGCCAATGGACGGAATAGCACTTCTTGAGATCGGATATAACACCACTAGTATTGTCCTCTTAGATAAAAGCAGCCCCTTTTTAATAAGAGATATAAACTTAGGTGGATTTCATATTACCCAGGCCATTGCAAAAGAGTTGAATGTTAGTTATAAGGCGGCTCAGGAAATGAAGGAAAAATATGGAATTATGATTGCCTATGCTGAGAAAACAAGTTCAAATGGCGAGATAGGGCTAAGGGAAACTGATGAGAAAGCCCCAAAGGAAAGCTTGGTAGATAGAACAGTGAGGAAATCAATGGGCGACCTGATGGAAGAGATACTCCATTCTTTTGAATACTATACTTCTCAGAGAGAAGGAGCGAGGATAAAGAAAGTGATTCTCAGCGGCGGCAGCTCCTGCCTTAAAAATATAGATAAGTTTTTATCTGAAGAACTGGGAGTCCCTGTGGAAATTATCAACCCCTTTACTGGGATTAGTTGTGACTCTGCTAGATTTCGACCTGAGCATCTAGCCAGGGTAGGCCCTATCTTCGCCGTTAGTTTAGGCTTAGCTCTTCGAAGGATAAGAGAAATATGATAGAGATAAACCTGTTGCCGGCAAAAGTGCTGCAAAGAAGAAAAATGTGGAGCTTTGTTATTTTTGTAGCAGTTTCTGGTTTGCTTGTTATTTTCGCTTGTATTTTCTTTTTTTTCTCTATAAAGGAAGAAGTTAAGTCTGCTCAAATAGAACTAGCCCGGGTCAGAAAAAGAGTGAATGAGTATCAGCCTATGTTGAAAGAATTGCAAGAGTTAAAGAGTAAGAGGCTCGAACTTGTATCTCGTCTAAGCGCAATTAAAGATTTAGTCATGGACCAACTTCCCTGGTCACTAGTTCTCTATGAAATAAGTAAATCTTTGCCGGATAGTATCTGGCTCACTGAATTGACCAAGACCATCCAGGGGAAAGAACAGGTTATCGCTATCCAGGGTTACAGTCTTGACGAGACTGTAGATATTGGTAGGTTCATGGAAAACCTAAGTAAATCATTTCTTTTTGAGGAAATAGCTGTTTCTAATATGTCCAGAAGTATTATTAAGGAAACAGAGGTTATGGATTTTAGAATTAGTTGTAGATTACGAGACCCTGCAGAAGCTCTGAGGGGGTTGTAGGTGATTTTTACACTAAAAGGAAGAATAGGTATAGGCATAGGGATAAGCCTGGGGATAATTTTCTTTTTTTACGCAGCCGTCTATAATCCTCAAGCAAAATTGATTAAAAAAATAAGAAGAGAGATAGCTAAAGAGAATTTAAATATCTCTCGGATGAAGACAAGCCTCAAAGAGTATAAGGAATTAAAAGAAGAGTGTGAGGCAATGGATGTGAGGTTAGCTTCTCTAGAGAATTGGCTTATTGGGGAGGAAGAAATTTTTTCTTTCTTTCGAGAATTGGGACTGAGGGCAAAAACATACGGTATTGAATATATTGAAATAGTTCCTGAGAAGGTAATTTCTGGAGAATATTATGACCAAATTCCAGTAAGAATACAACTATATTCTACCTACCATACTTTAGGTATGTTTCTCTCTGATGTTGCTAAAAGACAAAAGATGAGCTCTATTACTGTGCAGAATATCGAAATGAAGGGGATAAGAAAGAAAGAAGAGAAAAGTCCAGGAGAGAAAAATTATACTGTAGAGACAAACTTTCTCATATCCATATACAGTAAAAAACATAGTTCCGAAAAGGTAGTTGTAAAAGAGGGTCAAAAGCTGGCAAGTTTTCTTGAATTGGAGGAAGAGGTAGAAACAGGTATTCAGCACCAACGCGTCCAGGAGAGAAGAAGGTGATAAAAAGGCTTGTCTTTTTAATCATATTAATGGGGATGCTTTTTCTTAATTTACCTTTTGTTCTAGGGGAAGAGCAAATAGAGGATGATTTTGATTTAGAATTTTCTTTACCGCCGGTTTTTATCTATAATAGTGAAGGAAGGCGAGATCCTTTTGTTTCCCTCATAGTTCCCGAGGGAGCAGAATTTGAGTTAGAAGAAATGGAGGTTGAACCGGAAATATTGGAGGAATCGGAATATACTCTCATTGGTCTAATATGGGATGAAGAAGAAGTTTTTGCCCTTATTCAAGGAGAAAGAGGAAAATGGATTGTGAAAGAAGGGGATATGATAGAGGAATTTGAAGTACTCGAGATCAAGGAAGAAAAAGGGGAAGTTATTCTGATAAGGGGAGAAGAAGAGATAATTAAGTTAAGGATAAGAGAATGAAAAGATTAGTTAACTTTTTAGTATTGTTAGGACTAGGGGTGGGGTTAATTATTTTGAGCCCTTTTTGCTATGCTCAAAATACTGCTTCTTTTGATTCAAAGCTTATTTCTGTAGACTTCAAAGGGGCAGATTTAAAGGATGTGATCGGTATACTCTCAGTAATGACAGGTTTGAATATAGCCCTAGATGACGATGTTGAAGGTGAAGTCACGGCTCGTTTTGAGGATATCCCTGTACTACAGGCTCTTCAGATGATTCTAGAGATCAATGATTGCCAATATGAGATCTTAGATGATATCATTAAGGTAACAAAAATTCCTATACTTACTCAGAGTTTTCCCCTTGAATTTGCTCTGGTCAGTGAGGTGGCTGAACTTATCAAGTCTCTTCTCTCGCCTGAAGGAATCCTAAAAATAAATGAGGAAACAAACACCTTAGTCATTAGCGACAAGGGGATGAATTTAGAAAAGATAGAGGAAGCTATCCAGGCGATAGATTCTCCTTCTCTCCAACTCGATACCAATGTTTTCTCCTTTAAATTTATCAGGGCAGATGAAGCTGTTTCTCTTATCCAGGATCAGTTGAGTGAGGTAGGAAAAGTCGAAATCGTTCTCCCCATCAACAGTCTTCAGGTGACCGATACTAGCTATAATCTTACTAAGTTAGAG
>JAUVZS010000097.1:0-5577 GCA_030602435.1 Clostridia bacterium | reverse complement strand
TATTCAGGCAGATGAGAAAGCCCATGAGAGGGAGCATTCTCTGGAAATTCAACTCCCCTTCCTTCAATATAGCTACAAAGAAAGTTTTAAGATACTTCCTATCTGTATGATGGAGCAGGATGAATCTGCCAGCCGCGAAATAGGAGAGGTGCTTTCAAAGGTACTTAAAGAAAAAAATAGCTTAATCATTGCCAGTACGGATTTTACTCATTACCAGCCAAAGGAAATTGCAGAAAGACAGGACAAAAAGGCCCTGGAGGCTATTCTTTCTCTAGACCCCAAAAATCTCAACAAAGCTGTTTCTCGCTATGGTATCTCTATGTGCGGCCCAGGTCCAGTAATGGCTATGCTTGTAGCTACCTCTTTACTGGGAGCTAAAAAGGCAAGACTTTTAAAGTATGCCACCTCAGGAGACATCACCGGAGATTATGAAGCGGTGGTCGGCTATGCTTCAGTAGCGGTAGAGAAGTAGCGGTCGGATCTATATCGTATTGCGTATCGCGCAATACGCATCACGCACGACGCAATACGAATTTAATGGCACCGCTACTGCCCTTTAAGAAATAACCTCTAAAATCTTTTTCAACTCCTTTTTTTCAAAATCGCTGCCGTATATTTTTAAAAATATATTTTTTCTTAAATCTTTATCTGCAGTAACATTATCACTATCAGAGGATGTTTTATTCTTGAGGGAACTTAAAAGTGTTGTACCCGCAAACTGGAACATAGAAAATCCCATCCTCAATCTTTCTTCCCCCGTTTTTTTTCTGAGCATCTCCTTATATATATCCTCTATTTTCTTATCTGTATCATTCATTTAAAACTTCCTTCAGCAGCTTTATTTAAATTATTAACTACAGTTTCTAAGACTCTGAATTCATCTAACATAGCGTTTCCTTTGTATTTATCTAAATTATACAAGGCAAAGTGAAATAAAGCAACCTAAAATTTGACAAGTAGGGGTAAGAGAGATAAAATGCAGGCGGAGAGCTATGATGAGCCAAAATAAGATTATTATAAAGGGAGCTAGAGAGCATAACCTAAAGAATATAGATATTGAAATTCCCCGTAATAAATTGGTAGTTATTACGGGCCTGAGCGGCTCGGGAAAATCCTCTCTCGCCTTTGATACCCTCTATGCAGAAGGACAGCGACGATATGTAGAATCACTCTCCAGCTATGCCCGCCAATTCTTAGAACAGATGTCTAAACCTAAGGTGGATTATATTGAAGGTTTATCTCCGGCCATTTCCATTGAGCAGCGCAAAGCTTCCTCAAATCCTAGGTCTACTGTGGCTACCCTTACCGAAATTTACGATTACCTAAGACTTCTCTTCGCTCACATTGGCCAGCCCCATTGCTACAACTGCAAAAGAAAGATTCAGCCTCAAACTATAGAAGATATGACAGGCCAGATTATGCAGCTTGAGGAGGGATCTTTAATCCAGATTTTATCTCCTCTAGTGCGAGGAAGGAAGGGAGAATATAGGGATCTTCTGGAAGATATAAAAAAGGAAGGTTATTTAAGAATAAGGATTGATGGGGAAATTCGTCTTTTAGAAGAAGAAACATTTCTTGATAAGAACAAAAAACATAATATAGAGGTAGTAGTAGACAGATTAGAGGTAAAAAAAGGAATAAAAACCCGCTTAGCTGATTCTCTAGAGACAGCCAGTGATAGGTCGGGAGGATTGGTTTTGATTACTCAAAAAATAGGTAAGGAAAATAAGGAATATATCTTTAGCAGGCACTTTGCCTGCCCTCAATGTGGCATTAGTTATGAGGAAATATCTTCTCGTATGTTCTCATTTAACAGCCCTTACGGGGCTTGTCCTGCCTGTAATGGCCTCGGAACTCAACAAAGTATAGATCCCGATTTGGTGGTGCCGGATAAAACCAGGTCTTTGAATAATGGAGCAATTGTCCCCTGGAAGGAAGGGGTAGGATTCTACAGGTGGGCAAGAACGGCTGCTAGATATTACTTTAGACAAATTGCTTCCATAGCCAAGCATTATGGCTTCTCCTTAGATACTTCTTTCCAGAGCTTACCAGAGAGGATACAGAAAATTCTTCTTTATGGTTCAGATTCTGAGGAAATTAAGTTTACAGAGCGAAAAGGAGGAGAATTCTATGACTACTGGGCTCCCTTTGAGGGGGTCATTCCTAATTTAGAAAGAAGATACAAGGAGAGCGACTCTGGCTATGTTCAGGAGGAGATATTCAAATATATAAGAAAAACTCCTTGCCCAGATTGCGGAGGAGCCCGCCTGCGCAAGGAAAGCTTAGCCGTGACTCTTAAGGGGAGGTCTATTTATGATGTAGTCAAGTTAAGCATAAAGGAAAGTAGTGCCTTCTTTTCTCAGTTGAAATTGACCTCGCGGGAAGAGTTGATAGCTGGTGAGATATTAAAGGAAATAAGAAAAAGATTGGGTTTTATGGTCAGTGTGGGATTGGATTATCTCACTTTGGACAGAAGAGTAGGTACTCTATCAGGAGGAGAGGCAGAGCGTATTCGCCTTGCTACTCAGATAGGCTCGGGGTTAGTGGGAGTAATTTATATTCTGGATGAGCCTACCATTGGCCTGCATCAAAAGGATAATAAGAGACTCCTGGATACCTTAAGAGATCTGCGGGATCTGGGTAATACTATTATCGTAGTAGAGCATGATAGAGCTACCATAGAAGCAGCGGATTGTATTATCGATTTAGGTCCAGGAGCAGGGGAACACGGAGGAGAGGTAGTAGTGAGTGGCTCCTTAAAAAATGTTATTAATTGTGAGGCCAGCTTAACTGGTAGGTACCTTAAGGGTGAACTAAAGATACCTCTTCCTGTTAGCCGCCGCCATCCCAAGAATGGTCAATATTTAGAGATTATTGGAGCAGAGGAACATAACCTAAAGGAAATAAATGTCAAGATTCCTCTGGGCACATTTATCTGCGTTACCGGTGTTTCTGGTTCAGGTAAAAGTACTCTGGTGGAAGAAGTATTATACCGGGCTCTGGCCCAGTATTTTTATAAAAGTAGAGCCAAGCCGGGAAAGCATACCAGGATAGAAGGAGTTGATCTTATTGATAAGGTTATAGTCATTGATCAATCTCCCATTGGGCGGACTCCTCGCTCTAACCCTGCTACTTACACCGGCCTTTTTACTCCCATAAGGCAGCTATTTTCTCAGGTAGAAGAGTCTAAGATGAGAGGATATAGCCAGGGCAGGTTCAGCTTTAATGTAAGAAGGGGTAGATGTCAGCAGTGCAAAGGAGAGGGAATGATCAAGATTGAGATGCAGTTTCTTCCTGATGTCTATGTTCCTTGCGATGTCTGTAAGGGAAAACGCTACAGTAAAGAGACCCTTCAGATAAAATACAAAGGTAAAAATATCGCCGACGTATTAGAGCTCACGGTGGAGAATGCCTTGAAATTTTTCCGCAACATTCCCCAGATCAAAAGAAGACTAAAGACCTTAAATGATGTGGGGTTAGGGTATGTCCATCTAGGACAGCCTGCCACCACCCTCTCTGGAGGTGAGGCACAAAGAGTAAAACTTTCCAAAGAACTTTCTAAGATAGGTACAGGCAAGACCTTATATATATTAGATGAGCCTACCACTGGCCTTCATTTTGCCGACATAGAGAAACTTCTGAATGTCTTAAATCGATTAGTGGACAAGGGAAATACTGTCCTTGTCATCGAACATAACCCCGATGTGATTAAAGTAGCCGATTATATCGTTGATTTAGGCCCGGAAGGAGGAGAAGAGGGAGGAGAGCTGGTTGCCTCCGGCTCCCCGGAAGAAGTTAGCCAGAATCCCCGCTCTTACACGGGAGAGATGCTGAAGAAAGTGCTGTCTGAATAGGAGGAGAAGAGAATGTGCGGTGAGTTAAGTGAGGCTGAAGATAAGTTTAGCAAGAGTGAAGTTGATAAAATACTGAAAAAATATAAAAATGAGACTGGCTCCTCAATTGCTATCCTCCAGGAAGCACAGGAGACCCATGGTTATTTGCCCGAGGAAGTATTAGTTTATATAAGCGAGCAGTCAAAAATCCCTTTGAGCAAAATCTACGGTATAGTTACCTTTTATGCTCAATTTTCTTTGATTCCTCGGGGGAGGAATACCATCAAGATATGTCAGGGAACAGCCTGCCATGTGAAGGGAGGAAAACGAGTACTGGCAAAGTTAGAAAGAGTATTAGGAATCAAAGCTGGTCAGACTTCCTCTGATTTGAAATTTACTCTGGAAATAGTGAGATGTCTGGGAACTTGTTTTTTAGCTCCGGCGATGATGATTAAATACGATTATTTTGGTAAACTTACTCCGGATAAGGTTGATAATATATTGGGGCAGTATTAGCATTATAGCGTGTAGCGTATAGCGTTTAGCGGATAGTAAAGATAGAAGACGAAAGGACAGAAAACTCGATGGAGAAATTAACTAGTATTGAAGAGCTGGAATCTTATCGAACCTCGATTTTAGCAAAAGAAGACTCAAAGAAAATTAGAGTACGAATTTGTATGACCGGATGTCGGGCCTACGGAGCAAAAAAGATTAAGAGCGCTTTAGAAGAAGAAATTAATAACCAGAGACTAGGGGATAAGGTAGAAGTTATCTCTACCGGCTGTCATGGTTTTTGTGCTCGGGCTCCAGTTATGGCCATTGATCCGGAGGATATATTTTATCAAGAGGTTTCTCCTCAAGATGTTCCCGAGATTGTCTCCAAGACTTTAAAAAAAGGAAAGGTGATGGAACGTCTTCTCTACCAGGATCTCCTAACAGGTAAAAGAATAGTTCATTCACGTAATATCCCCTTTTATAGAAAACAAACAAAAATTATTCTTCGTAACTGTGGGATGATAGACCCCACCAATATTTCTCACTATATTGCTCGTTATGGCTACGCAGCTTTAAGCAAGGTGCTTTCCATAAACAATCCAGAAAAGATAATCGAAATGGTGGAAAAATCAGGCCTTCGGGGACGGGGAGGAGCTGGATTTCCCACTGGTTTAAAGTGGAGTTTTGCCAGAGCTGCCCAAGGGAATCCCAAGTACTTTATCTGCAATGCTGACGAAGGTGACCCCGGTGCCTTCATGGACCGAGCTCTGCTAGAAGGTGATCCTCACAGTGTCCTGGAAGGAATGATTATCGCTGGCTACGCTATTGGAGCAAGAGAGGGTTATATTTATGTACGAGCAGAATATCCTATAGCCATAGAACACCTAAAAATTGCTATCGAGCAAGCAAGGCAGTTAGGATTTCTAGGTGAGAATATCTTAGGCACTCTCCTTACCTTTGATATAAAAATCAAACAAGGGGCGGGAGCTTTTGTTTGTGGAGAAGAGACGGCTCTTATTGCTTCCATAGAGGGTAGGAGGGGCATGCCCCGGCCTCGACCTCCTTTTCCTGCTCAGTCCGGCTTATGGGACAGACCCACCTGCATCAATAATGTAGAAACCTTAGCCAATGTTCCTTACATTATTCTTGAAGGAGCAGATGAATATGTGAAGATAGGGACAAAAGAAAGTAAAGGAACAAAAATATTCGCTCTTGCTGGCAAGATAAACAATACTGGTTTGATAGAAGT
>JAUVZS010000275.1:0-2618 GCA_030602435.1 Clostridia bacterium | reverse complement strand
GGGGAACAGTAGCCCTCTTTTCTATCTGCTAAAGTCTCTACCCTGTGCATTACTCCTATGGTCAGTTTTTGTCCGCATTTAGGGCATAAATTTTTGTAATTTCTGCTTTTTTTTGGAGAAAGATAGATACCACATTTGCGATGGCCATCATAATTATACTTTACTTCTTGAGGGAAAAATTCAATGGTATAGAGAAACCTTTTCCCATCTCCTTCTCTTAGAACTTCTCTGATATCCCCATAGCCAATTTTACCAGAAAAGACATTAGCTTCCCTTCCTAGTCTGGAAGGAGAATGAGCATCAGAGTTAGAAATAAGGGTAAACCTATCCAGGCTGGAAACTCGCCAGTTCATTTCTGGATCACTACTTAAACCTGTTTCTAGAGCATAAATATACCGGGTATATTCCCCAAAACACTCTTCAATAGAATCAAATCCAGAGTTAGCCCCAAATAAAGAAAACCAGGGAGTCCAGATGTGGGCAGGAACAACAAAAGCTTCTTCGCTGGTCTCCAGGACCATTTCCACCAAGTTCATCGCTTCCATCTTTAGAATGGGACGCCCATCTGAGTATAAGTCCCCGAATCTGGCCAGTTTTTTATTTATTTTTTCTACTACCTGGAAAGTGGGAGCGAAGATCACATTATGAATTTTTCTAGTTGCCCCATCTTTATAAAAGATATTGCTTACTTCCGCAGTTAAGATAAATAAAGTATCACTGAACCTATAAAGCCCATTTTCCTCGGGGCTAAGAGCCTCTTTTAGCTCATTTAGCCAAAGAGGATGAGTAAAATCTCCTGTTCCTACCAGATCAATCCCTTTTATTCTGGCTATCCTGTGAAGATGGGGAATATCCATATCCTTGGCTGTAGCCCGACTATATTTAGAATGAATATGAAAATCAGCAATAAAAGCCATAATCTACACCTTGAACCCGTATAAGGGAATAAGTTTCGCTGCTATCTGTCCTAAACCCAGCTCTAGCAGCCTTAAAGCCACTTCTCTTCCCCGATATACAAAGGGGATATCACGGATATCGAAAATAATCTGTTTACCTCGGTCATTGGCTGCATCTGCCCTAAAGTATCTTTTGCTGCCGATTTCGTAAACTTTCTCTATACTTAAAAGTTGGGGAAAGGTATATCCTCCTCCATGAGGAATGAGATTAGCCTGTCTTAACCTTTGATATACTCCCAGTTTCCTTGCTCTTTTCCCAAATCCTAGATTCTCGATACTTTCTGGTTTTAGATTTTCATGGCCCTTTAATAAGTAAGCTGGTAGGTCCGCCCTTAAAGTCAAAGGATATAACTTATCATCCCCCTCTATATAATGACATCCTAATAAAATCTCATTATAATTTAAGAGCCCTTGATGAGTTTCGTTAGATATTAACTCGTAGTCTCCAAAAAGCTCTCTTGCCACTAATTCTCTCCTTTTTTTAGAAAAGGCATTGGCAAATTGATAAAGTTTGAAATATCGTCTTGCTTTTTTTCCTTCCAGGATATATAAAGGGCCGAAAGGGGTATTAATCTCGCTTGCTTCTTTCCTCAGAGAAGAAGATTTATCATAGTAAAGACCCCAGCCGAAGGGACTATCTTTTTTTAACTCACCAGCTGATCCATGGATGATAAAGACATAAAAAGGAATCTCTACCTCGCTCATCGGCTTGACAGAGAAGATTTCAATAAAGTGATTTCCTTTACTAAAATCCCATTTTACTCTTATTCCTTGAATAAAATTTTTCTTATTCCGAAAAGTCTCAATCCTTTTTAAGAGCTCTTTCTCATCAGGAAGTTTTTCTAAACCTCCCACCAGCATCCCACAAGTATTAGGTTTGGCATTAAGAATGATAACTTCCTCATCTCCTTCTCCCCAACTGACCTTTCCTCCATAACCAAAACCCGCTCTCCATCTATCAACATTTCGAGTAACTGTCATATCAGGAGTAGAAATGAAAGTGGCTTTGGGGCTAATGCCTAAACTTTCTTGCCAGTAGTGTATTTTAGCTAATCCATACTTCATATTAGCCTTGCAGAGTTTACTGCCGCTATCATTCAAGCCCATAGAAAAAATATGTTTCTCTGCCTGGCTTAAGAGTTCTTCTTTTTCCATTTTACGATTCAGCCTTATTTTACCACAGAGCACGCCGCTTCTTGAGTTAATTAGTTTACTAGAGATTAGAAATTAGCCTCAGGAACAACTGATTAAAAGGAGATCCGACATCCCTAATTAACTCAATCTCTGAATTAACTCAATGTAAATATTCAGTGAAATACGTTCCTTCCTGTCATTACGAGAAGTCCTGAAAGCGTTCAGGGAGATTCCTCGCCTGTCATTGCGAGGAGATACACAGTATCGACGAAGCAATCTCAAGACAGGCTCGGAACAGGCTCTGTAATCTCGACATTGCTTCGAGCGATCTAAGAGATCGCCACGGTTGCCTTTAGCAACCTCGCGACGCTTCGCGGATTGCTTCGCTTCGCTCGCAATGACGTGGTTCACTGAGTATTTACAACTCAATTAACTAATTTCCCCAGGGGAGAGAAAATTCTTTCACGATATACGATATACGGCTTTTTAAGGCCCCTCCGGAAGAGACAGTTCCTTTATCTCTTTACT
>JAUVZS010000161.1:0-4156 GCA_030602435.1 Clostridia bacterium | reverse complement strand
ATCTAAGCGTTTAAAATTACGGAAGTTAGATAAAAACAAACTTTTTAGCCACATCCTGGGTTCTAATCTGGTTGATATGCTCGGGTAAATAGCTTTAGCTATTTAGCCATTTCCTGCCTTCTAATCTGGTTAATATGCTCGGGTAAATAACTTTTAGTTATTTAGCCAAATAGCTTTAGCTATTTAGCCATTCTGCTGTGGTAAGATTCTACTTATTTCATCGTGATAGTCAATATAAAGGTTGGATTCTTTTCCCCTCTCCACTAATTTTAATCCTTTCTTTTTCGAAACTACCTCTCCAATTAGGCTGCATTTTATTCCTTTTTCCTCATAAATTGGGCAAAGTTTCTCTGCCTCTTTTAAATCCATACTCAGGATCAGAGCTCCTGAAGCAAGAAGTCCCAAGGGGTCTAATCCGTATAACTCACACACCGCTTCTGTCTCTTTTAAAATAGGAATTTTTTCTTTTTCTATCCTCATTCCTACTCCTGAGGCAGAAGCTAGCTCCCATAATCCTACCCTTAAACCCCCTTCAGTGGGGTCGTGCATAGAGTGAACCTTGACGCTGTCACTAGCCAAAAGAGCCTCTTGGACCACACTTATTCCCGGCTCATGAATTAAATCTTTCATTTTGTTCAGTATTTTTATAGGGACTCGCTTCTTCAACTCTTCACCTTTCTCTTGATAAATAACATGAGTACCTTCTATGGCCACTCCTTTAGTAAGAAGGACAACATCCCCTACCTTTGCTCCTGAGCTACCAACCAGTTTTTCCTTGGCAACCTCTCCTATCATTTGCCCTACAATGATGGCTCGATTTAAACTAGGAGTAACTTCAGTATGACCTCCTACTAAAGAAATTCCCAACTCCTGGCAGGCAGAGCTCGCCTGTTTAAAAATCTTCTTCACCAAACCTTTGGAAGCTCCTTTTTGAGAAAGAAGTAAAGTGGCAAGAAACCAGCGAGGAACAGCTCCCATACAAGCTATGTCATTAGCATTGATGTTCACCACATACCAGCCCAGATTCTCCTTGGTAAAAGTTATGGGATCGGTTTTTACCACCAAACAAGTTTTCCCAAAATCAATAACTGCTGCATCCCCTCCAACCATTGGCCCCACAATAACTCTCTTATCCTGAGGAAGGGAGGAAATGAGCTGGCCTAAAAATTTAGGGCTGAGTTTACCAGGATAAAGAAAATCCTGGCTGGCTGGTGTACTCTGAACGAATTTCACTTTCTTCATTTAACCAGTCCCCTCACCACCGACATATTCTTTAGATCGTCTGTATCGTTTTTGCGAGGCGTCTCCATTATGGCAGAAAGATGAGAAAGCCCTCTATGATTAACAATTCTTCTAAAGCCTTCCAAACCAATATGTCCCTCTCCGATGTGCCAGTGTCTATCAATGTGAGAACCGAGGGGGGTTTTAGAATCGTTAAGGTGAAGAAGATAAAGTTTATTTAAACCAATTAGTCTGTCAAGCTCTCCTATAGTTTCCTCTAATCTCTTTTCTCTAGATAAATCATAGCCAGCTTGAAAAGCATGAGCCGTATCCAGACAAAGGCCGACTCTATTCTTATCATCTACTCCATCAATTATAGCCTTAATTTGAGAAAAAGTATACCCAAATTCTGTTCCTTGACCAGATGCATTTTCCAGAAGAAGAATAACTTTATTTTTTACCTCATCAAATGCATTATTTATAGCTTGAATAATTCTTTCCCTGGTTTCATCTTCGCTGGAGGTTATTCTCTTTCCAATGTGAAGAACGAGATAGGAAGCCCCGAGTATCTGTGCCCTCAGCAAATCCTCCTCTAAACTTCTAATTGATTTGGAATAAAGATCCTCTTTTACTGAAGCTATATTGGGAAGATAAGGCATGTGGAGAAAAACAGGATTGATTTTCTCCTCTTCTATGCCTCTCTTAAATACTTTCACCTCATTTTCAGCTAAGGGCTCACTTTGCCATTGGCGGGGATTGCGGGAAAAAATCTGTATTGTTTCGCAGCCAAGTCTTTTGGCCCGACCCACCACTTTAGAAAATCCCCCTGAAATTGAGATATGAAATCCGAATTTCATTGTTGGCTGTCTTTGTTAATTAGGACGCAGACAAACGCAGATTGAAAAAGATTTTAGGTTTTAATTTTATAGTTACTATAGACATACTGGCGCACGTCACTAGCGATAATCTTATTTATCTGCGAAAATCTGCATCCAAAAGGTAGCCTGTCCCCTTTTTGAATTTTATCGATGAACTATGAACCATGAACTACGAACTAAAGTGAATTAGAGCTAAAACTATAAGAGAGTCAAAAAGAACCCTGTATCTTGAGGGCTCTATAAGTTTCAAGTCTTGGGTTTCGAGATACGAACAACGAGATACAAGATTTTTGACAGAGGACGAATTTGTGCTATTCTACAAATGAGGAACTAAAAAAATGGCCAAAGAGCTTGCTTATCTCCTTATCAATCCTTATACTATTCGTAAATCTCGCACCGGCGGAGTGATTAATCGCCTTCTTTCCTGGGGGAGGCTAAACCTGACAGCGGCGAGAATGTTTGTTCCCAGTAAAAGATTAGTAGAGGAATATGCTGAAGCTGTACTAGTTTCAAGAGACGGGGAAGAAGAAAATATAAAGGTCATTAATGAAATTAAAAACTACCTTTTTACTAATTACCTTGCTAAAAAAAAGGATAGCTTTCCTCCCCGGGTTATGCTTCTTCTCTTTGAAGGAGAGGATGTCATTCAAGAATTAAAAAAAGTAGTAGGACACCTCACCAGAGTCTCGGTGGGAGAAACTATTCGAGGCACTTACGGAGACTATATAGAGGAAGAGGAAAAAATTAAATATCTTGAGCCAGCCGTACTTATTGGTGCGGATAAAGAAGGAATAAAGCGGGAACTTAGGATCTGGGCCAAGTACCCCCGGACTGACGGTGGACTTTTAAAAGGAGTAATTCCCTACCCTCGCAGAATAAAGCCAGAAAGAACCCTCGTCCTTATAAAGCCTGGCAGTTTCCGAGAACTTAGTTCCAGAGCTGGTAATATCATAGACAGATTCTCCCAAACAGGTCTTTTTATCATTGGAGCAAAAGTAATTCGTATGGGAATTGAGCAAGCAGAAAACTTTTATGAGCCAATAAAGGGTAGATTGGCAGAAAAAATGAAAATAAAACTTGTTGAAGAAATTAGTACTTCTTTAAAGAAATCGCTCGATTTTGAACTTCCAGAGAGAATAGAAGAGAAAATCGCTGAGGAGCTTAAAGTACACAAAGCCCAACATGAATTTAATAAAATCATAAAATTCATTACCGGTAGAGACCCCGAGGAAGCTTCAGAAGAGGAAAAGAAAAAAGAGGGTCTGGAAAAATGTTTAGCTTTAGTCTATGAAGGAGAGAATGCTATTGGAAAGATTAGAAAAGTCCTCGGAGAAACCAACCCCGAAGATGCTGCTCCAGGAACAGTTCGCAGAGATTTTGGCTATGATATAATAAAAAATGGAGCTCATGCCTCTGATTCTCCTTCCTCAACAGAAAGAGAAATGAAAATTATCCAGATAGAAAAAGATGATATAGTAGAGATAGTAGAAAAATATTACGGAAGAATCTAAAACCCGTATATCGTACTTCGCACATCGTACATCGCATATCATATATCAAAAAAATCTAAAAACCGTAGCCGTGCCATTCATGGCACATAGAACCACTACACTCATGAATTCTCCCCCAATATTTCATAATGACCGCTGCGTTTTGAGCCAACAAATCCTATCTTACCATCTCTTTTTAATTCTTTAATCCTTTTTTATTGTTTTTCTATCAATATCTTTCATTGTAAGTATTGTAATATGGTTTATTAATTATCATTTTAGGCCTAACCCCCCTGAATTTATTTTCTTATATTTCGCCTAAAATATTATAAGGTAAACGCTCGAGTAATCAGTTTTTGTTTTTCAAATTCTGCTCTGGATATTAGATATATTTCATCTTTTGAGAGGCCTTTATATTTTAACTGAGTTTTGTTATTGTATTTCATTTCACGAACTCTCATTTATTAAGTGTTTATTAAACTGAATACATTATAATATCTAACATATATCTTGTCAAAAGCTGTTAGCTAAATTTTAAAATTGCACTAAATTAAGGTCAGAATTTTT